>CADEEX010000058.1:5464-15386 GCA_902826465.1 uncultured Acidobacteriota bacterium | reverse complement strand
CGGATTGCACAACGATGTCCGTGTGCCAGACTCGGCCACGTAGCCATTGCGCGCGCGCACACGATGCGTGGTCTCGCGCACCCGTACGCGGATGCTGTGGAATTTGCCGTCGTTCCCGTGCGATGAGGAGTAGCCGATCAGATACTGGTGATTGAGCTCGTTGGCGATCTCGCCGAGAGCGATGCCCAGATCGGCCGTGGTCCGCACCACGCGCGTACGGCCGCCACTTTGATCGGTGATGTCCGACAGCGCCCCAACGTTCACCGGCGCGTTGATGGGGCGACGATTCGCGGGGTCGATCGCCACGGCGTAGACGAACGCATCGCTGCGCAACAGCTGACTGCGCACATCGCGCAGGGTGCCATCGCTGGCCGTATCGGCGCCGTCTGACACCACGAGCAACGCGGCGCGCTGGCGGTGCCTGGTGGCGGCCAGCGGCAATGACGCCAGGATGGCGTCGTACATGGCTGTCGATCCGGATGGATACAGCGGTTCCAGCGCCTTGCCCGCCGCCGCCCCATCGTCGGTCCACTGCGTCAGCACCTGCTGCTTGTGGTTGAACGCCACAATCGCGTATTCGTCGCCCTTCTCGATCAGGCCACTGGCGAACTGGGTGATGGCCGAGCGCGCATCAACCAGCCGCTGACCGTACATGCTGTCACTGACGTCGAGCAGCACGGCCAGACTGATCGGCACGCGCTCGTTGGTGAAGTGCGTGATGGTCTGCGGTTCGCCGTCTTCGAAGAGATCAAAGACGTCGCGCGGCAGCCCGGTCACGAGCTGCCCTTCCGCCGTGAGCACGGTGGCAGTCACCGTCGTGAGCTCGATCGAACTGCGGAAATTCGGTGGGCCTGCCTGCTGCGCGGCGAGCGTGACGCCGCCGAGTGCGAGCGCGAGAGACAGCCAGCCGCCGGGGTGCATTCGTAGCTCAGAACCCGTACTCGAGCGCGAGCAGTGGCGTGACACGGTCGCGGACGCCGTGATCGTCGAGGGCGAAGAGCAGGTTACCGTCGAGCAGCAGCCGGCTGCCCAGGTTGACCTTCACGCCCATCGATCCGCTCAACTGGTTGAACGAGTCTTCGGAGAACTGAATGTTTGGAAACGTATGCACACCGTCGCGAGCCACGAACGTCTCCTGCGAGAGGCGCTCGGCGCGGATGTAGTAACGACCAAGCACGTCGAAGGCCATCGTGACGCGGGGGTTCACCGCCAGATCCGCGCCCACCGCGTAAGCGACGATGTCCGGAAAGTCGGCCGACTCACCGGTCGCAGGATTCCCCGCCAGGATGCTCGAGCCGTTCCACTGGTAGCTCAGGTTCAGGTGCGGCGACATCCGCTGCGCGCTCTTCGAGTAGATGAAAAACGGCTGCACGCCAGCGGCACCGGTGCCGAGCAGGTTCATCTGGTCGCCGGTCGGCAGGCGAACGTCCACGCCGACCGCCATGTCGTTGTCGATCCGGTTCTTGATGCGCACGGTGATGTCGCCGAGTCCACTGGCCCGACCCTGCGCGTAGAAGATGCGCCGGTTGCCAATCGACCCGTCAGACAGCCGGTAGAAATGCGTCAATTCATTGGTGGTGCCCAGGCGCTGAATCGTGGCATCCGACTTCACCTTGAGGTCGTTCGACACGAACTTGACCGCCGCCGAAATGTCGAGGCGATCGGTGACGCCGACTGTGACGAATCCGGTGAACTGGTTGACCGTGGCCTGGATGGAGTTCACCGTGGTCACGACGTCCTGTCGCCCGCCGAGGAGTTGCGAGTCGTCGTGCGTGAAAACCGCCGGCACCTTGTCGAGGTCGAGCCCCTCAATCGTCTGGAATCGAAAATGCTGCTGCGCAAAGCCGAAGGCAATACGCCCGGCGCCCACCGTTTCGGCGCGGTCGCTCAGGATCGGGCAGAAGCTTCCGCTCGACCGCTTGAACACGCCGAGCGCCGAATCGAACTCGTAGGTGAAGCCGGACGGGGGCGTCGGGATCGGCACCGTCACCAGCTGTCCCACCATGGCCGTGGTGAACTTGTCGAAGTTCGACTCGAAGTCGTTGTTGAAGTGTGCCGAGTGCTGCTGCTCGCCCGGCAGCGTGGCCTCGCTGTCGACGCGCAACCCCTGCGGCCCGAACAGGTCCGTGAACATCGTCGCCAGGTTGGTGATGGGCGAGTAGATGCGATACGGCTCCTGCGCGGAGGCGCGGGACGCGACGGCGAGGAGCGACAAGGCGATCAGAAATCGTCGAATCATGATGTCAGCGAATCTCTCGAATGACCCACGCCCCGCCGGCGTGAGTGAAGGTCAGCGTCTGCTGGCTGTCGGCCGTTTGCTGGCGGCCACCCGCCTGGACGATGTCGTGGCGGCGCAACCGCACGACGGCGTCCTGCCCGCGACGCTCGATCGCATCCACGGTAATCGACACCCGCTGTGAGGTGACGGCGCGGAAGCCGGTTTCGAGGCGCCGCTGTTCGTCGGCGGTCAGGTTCGGCTTCACCGCGCGGAACAGGGCAATGTCCTTGGTCTCGATGGCGCGCGCATAACTCGCCACCACCCGGCGAATCGCCGCGTCGTCGTCTTCGACGGGGGCCGGCGGCGGCGCCGCCCGTCGCTCAGGTGCGGGCTCGACGCGGGGTGCCGGAGCAGGCGCGGGCACCGGCGCAGGGTCGGCGGCACGCGGTGTCGGCGGCAACGCGACGGGCGCCACCGCGACGGCCGGTGGCGCCGCGGGCATGGCGACTGGCGCGGGTGTCGGCGCCGGTTGTGGCGCAGCGGGCGATGGATCCGCCTGCACACGTCGTGCGGTCTGCGCGTTTCGCGCTGCTTCCGCTGCGGCGGTACGCGCGCGATCAGCGGCCGCGCGCCGTGCCGCTTCGGCGTCGGTGCGATAAGCCTCCATCAGCTTCGCCGACAGCTCCCCGACTTCCGGCGACGCGGCGTCCATCTCGCGCGCCCGGTTCATCGCATTCGAAGCCGCGTCGAGATCGCCACGACCGAGCATGCGGTTCGCTTCGGCGATGGCGGCGTCGAAGCGCGCCTTCGCCACCGCATCGACCGCTGGCAGCGGCGCGGGCTCTGGCACCGCAGCCGCCGCAGGCGCGGCCGCTGGAGTGGCGGCGGGGGGCGACGGCGCCGCTGTGACGGCGGCCAGCGGCGAGGGCGACGGTGCGCCCGGTGCCGCGTCGCGGGTGGTGTAGATCGCGGTGGCCGCAATCACGGCCACGGCCGCGAGCGTGCCACCGGTCCACAGCGCGGTGTTCGATTTCGCGGGCCCATGGGCCGCCGACGGATCGGCGATCACCGGGCCACTGACCACCGGGACACTGACCGTCGCCCGTCCGCTGACATCGCTGCGACCGCCGACAGAAACCTGCAGCGGCACGGCGCCGGTCACGGCCACGCGCGCGGCGCCCGACTCGAGATCGCGTTTGACGCGCTTCAGCTCGGCCCGCAGGCTTCCGGCTTCCTGGCAGCGCAGTTCACGGTCTTTTTCGAGACAGTTGTTGATGACATCCTGGAGCCTCGCCGGGACTTCGGGATTGAGCGCAATCGGCGCCGTCGGCGCCTGCGTCAGAATCGAGGCGAACACCACGGCCGACGTCTTGCCCTTGAACGGCTGGTGCCCCGTGACGCACTCGTAGAGCACCACGCCGAGTGAAAACAGGTCGGTGCGGCGGTCGAGTTCTTCGCCCTGTACCTGCTCGGGCGACATGTAGGCCACGGTGCCGAGCGCGATACCCGCGGCCGTCTGATCGACGGTGGGAGCCAGCGTCAACTGGCTGCCCTTGTCGGCATGCAGCAGCTTCGCCAGACCGAAGTCGAGAATCTTCACCTGCCCGCGCTCGACGATGAACAGGTTGGCCGGCTTGATATCGCGGTGAATGACGTTGCGTTCGTGGGCGCAGTCGAGCGCGTCGGCCACCTGAATGCCGATATCGACCGCCTCGTGGATCTTGAGCGGCTTGGAGCCGATCCGATCGCGCAGCGTCTGCCCCTTGAGCAGTTCCATCACGATGAACGGGCGTCCATCGTGTTCGCCAACGTCGTAGATCGTGCAGATGTTCGGGTGGTTCAGGCCGGACGCGGTGCGGGCCTCGCTGCGCAGCCGTTCCAGGGCTTTCAGATCGTGCGACAGCTCCTCAGGAACGAACTTGATGGCCACCGGGCGTCCGAGGCGCGGGTCGACGCCTTCATAGACGATGCCCATGCCGCCAACGCCCAGTTGGCTGACGATCCGGTAATGAGAAATCGACTGTCCGAGCATGGCGAGGGATGACGAGATTCTAGTGCAGAAGAAGCCTCGTCTTTTCCCTCCCCGTCAGATCCGGACGTCCTGCACGAGACTGCGGACGGGCTGATCTCAGGGCTTAGGGCCTTAAGTCCTGCGCCCTGAATTAGAACCGCGACGATCGAATCCAGGTGTCGGCGCGCGACCAGCTCTTGGCCAGGTCGTCGTCCACCGCCTGATCCTTCTTGCCCTGCCCCGCCAGCGCCTGCTGCAGTCCGAGCAGTGACCAGCCGTTGTGGGGATGGTGTTCGAGTTCCGCGCGATACACCTTCTCCGCATCGCCGAACTGCTTCGCTTCGATGAGCGCCGCACCGAGCCAGTGGCTGGCATGGAACGGCAGCGGCTCAGGCTCGTCGTAGGTGAGCCCCTCCTGCGCCTCGGACGCGGCCTTGAACACCGCGATCGCCCCCGGCAGGTCGCCCGCCATCCGCTTCATTTCGCCCTCGAGAATGCCGGCAACGACGCCGAGGAGATCTTTGGCGGCGGTCACGCGGAACGACGCCTTCGACGTGTCTGCGGTCTTGCGGACGCGATCGAGATAGACCTGGGCGAAGTCGGCCTGTCCCTGCTTCAGGTGCGCGTAGCCCTGGGCGAAGTCCCAGAACCCGCCCTGCACGTCAGGCTTCGGGCGATTGGTGACGGCCAGCACTTCGTCGAAGCGACCGAAGCGGATCAGCGTGAGCACTTCGTAGAACGACTCGCCGGTCAGCTTGCCGTAGTCCTTGCCGGCGCGCATCGAGACCGCGCCCTGACCGTCGTAGGCGGCCGCATAGAGCAGCATGTGCAGGTTGTGCTCGGGATAGATCGCGAACCCTTCGCCGATCGAGGCCTTGAGATCGGAATGCCACGCCTCGAGATTCGCACGCACGGAATCGCCCCAGCGCCCCACCTCGTTCCACGTGTGCGACGGCATGTGGTTGATGTGGCTGGCCCCTGGGATCGAGTTGCCGAGGAACTGGGCGCAGGCTTCGGCGCGGCCGGGCTCGACGGTCGATTCAGTGGCGTGGACGTAGAGATGACAGGCCCCGGGATGGTGCATGTCGCGCGACAGGATGCTCTCGAGCACCTGATGGAGCCGCTTCACGTTCGGCGCCGTGATGTCGCGCGTGCCGCGGCGCGGCTCGAGCAGAAACAGCGCGTCGGCATACTGCGTCGCGATTTCGAGATCGGCGGGATACTGCTCCGACACCTTCTTCATGGCATCGGCATAGGCGCGATCCTGCTCGACGCGCTTGCTGGCGTCGAAGCTCTCGACGTAGCGAACGGCCAGCGCCTCGATCAGCGCGCGCTCTTTCGCGTCGGCGTGGCTCTTGAGGCCGATGGCCTTCTGGATGGCCGCATAGGCGTGCGGCGCCTCTTCGGCAGTCATCGGCGCGTTGAGGTACGACCCCCAGGCCCACGCTTCGCCCCAGTAGCAGATCGCACACTCGCCATCGCGCTTCCACGACTCGCGAAACGATCGCACCGCCTCGGCCTTCGCGAAGGCGTACATCATCTGGAAGCCCTGGTCGAAGTAGGCCTGTGCTTCCGCGTTCTTCGTCGAGATCGGCTTCTTGAAGGTGCCGAGGCCGGTCTTGTAGAACTGAATGGGCTCGGAGTAGCGCTCGAACACGGGGCGCGGCGCAGGCGTTGTCTGCGCCAGGGCGTCCACGGTCAGCGCGGCACACGCCGTCACGAGCGACAGAACGGTCAGAGCTCTCTTCATCGTCAAAATCCTCGTCCCGAATCATACGCCTCGGCACGAACCGGCTTGCTATCATCTTCCACATACGGGTCCACGGGTCCACAGGTCCACGGGTCCACAGGTCCACGGGTCCACAGGTCCACGGGTGCGAACAAGGAAGGCGGAGATGCGCGTGAGGAATCTGTTTCTGACCACCGTCGCCGCTTGGTTCGCCTTCGCCAGCCTTAGCGTGGCGCAGACGCCAGCGGCGGCTTCTGCACCATCAACACCCGATCCCATATCGACGCTCGTCGGACGGCTCGATCTCGAACGCTACAAGGCGACCGTGAAAGGGTTGACCCAGTTCGGCGATCGACGCGAGGGGACCGACCGCAATCGCGCCGCCATCGACTGGATCGAGGCGCAGCTCAAGAGCTACGGCTGCACCAATACCGAGCGCCTCGTCTACGACTTTCAGCCGCGGCCGGCCACGCCGCGCGCACCAAACGCGCCGCCACCACCAACCTACGGATCGGTGGCACCGCAGCCTCAAACCTCCGCGGGTGGCGGACGCCCACGCGGCGTGCGTACCATCACCACCGTGAACAACGACCCGATGCGGCAGCCCGACGAGAAACTGCGCGCGCTCAACATGCAGCCCTCGACGCCGGGGCGCCGCGAAGAGGTGTACTGCACCAAGGTCGGCACCACCCGCCCCGACGAAATGTACATCGTCGGCGCGCACATGGATGGCCACGGCTGGGGCGAAGCGGCCAACGACAATGGTTCGGGCACGGCGATTGTGATGGAACTGGCGCGCCTCTTCAGCGCACCGAACGTGCAGACGGAGCGGTCGATCCGTTTCATTCTCTGGAACAACGAAGAAACGGGATTGAACGGCAGCGCCGCTTACGCCGCGCAGCGTAAAGATCGGCAGGGGAAAGAGTACCCGCCGGGATCGGGGCGCTATCCGGAGCCGACATGGCTCGGCATGATTCAGCACGACATGATGATGTTCGACCACGGCGCGCCGAAGGCCGACGGCACGATGAGCAAGGAGCAGCGCCCCGAAGCCGACGTCAACATCGAATTTCAGCTGAACTCGAAGTTCAATGCCGAGTCGCAGGCGCTGGCGTGGGTGCTGCAGCGCGCCAACGAGAAGTACGCCACCGACTACCCGGCGGCGGTGGGCAGCCACATGACCAACACCGACTCCGGCTCGTTCATGGATCTCGTGCCGTCGATCAGCGTCCGCGAGAACGAGCGCGGCACGCAGGTCGGCAGTGGCTGGGACCCGCAGTGGCACCAGCCGACCGACGTCTTCGCCACCTACAACGACAAGGATTTCCGGCTGGGCCTGAACGCGGCGCAGACGACGCTGTCGGCCGTGGCGCAGCTGACGGGGGCGACCATCAGGTGATCGCCATAGAGATACGCCACGGAAACACGCCACAGAGACACTGAGACCCAGAGGAATTCTGGCTTTCTTGAAAATCTGAACTCAGTGCCTCGGTGCCTCAGTGGCAGCGTGCCTCTGTGGCAACGAGCCTACGTGCGGCGGCGGAGCTTCGGCATCCTGAACAACGAGCCGAACTGGGCGATCGGGCGCCACACAAACAGCCAGAACGCCGTCACCATCATCACCATCGCCGCGGTGAACGCATCAACGGTGACGCGCCAGCGGCTGATCCATGGCACCAGCGGTCCGGCACCCACCACGGCCACGAACAACGCCGTCCATGCCGCGCCACTCATGAACCGGCCAACGCCGTAATACGCGTTGCTGGCGCCGAAGCCGGCCATGGCCTGAAGGAATGTCCACGCATGCGCGTGCGTCTCGGCGCGTAACAGGCCCCAGCCCACAATCGTCACCAGCAGCACGTAGACGTGACGCAGCACGCGCGGCAACCGCTCGATCCGCTGGCCGAGACCGACGGCTTCCAGCGCGAGCCACAGGCTCGAAAAGAGCGCCCAGGCGACGACGTTCCAGCTGCCGCCGTGCCACAGACCGATCAGGCAGAAGCCGAAGAAGATGTTGAGGAGGAGACGTGGTGTCGGCGCATCGCGGCCCGCAATCGGCAGCGACAGATAGTCGCGCAGCCACATGATCGAGGTGATGTTCCACCGGCGCCAGAACTCGCGCACCGAGTCGGCCACGTACGGGCGGCGGAAGTTCTCCGGGTAGCGCAGGCCGAAGATGCGACCGAGGCCGATGGCCAGATCGGCATAGCCGGAAAACTCGAAATAGATCTGCAGTGCGAAACAACCGGCGCCGATCCACGCGGTCTCGAACGACAACCTCGAGGCCGGCAGGGCGTAGATCGCATCGACGGGCGCACCGAGCACGTCGGCCACCAGCAGGATCTTGACCAGGCCAATGACGACACGCCGGACGCCGTAGGTGAAGTCGCCCAGCGAAATGCCATGAATCAGGCGGAGGTGATGGCTGCTGAAGTCGCGCGACCGGACAATCGGGCCGCCGTTGAGCGCCGGAAACTGGATGAGATACAGCGCTGATTCGAGCGGCCTGGTCGCCGTGGCATCGCCGCGATAGACGTCAATCACGTAGGCGATCGCGTGGCAACAGATCACCGTGATGCCGACAAAGGCGAACGTGCGGCCGTCCATCTGCCACCGCGCAAACGCGAAGGCGGCGATCGCCGCGGTGACCGCCACCACGAGCAGCGTCAGCGCCGCACGCGGCTGTCCCGCTGCGCGACGCCGCTCCACGAACGGCGCCAGTCCGAAGGCCACGGCCGACACCAGCAGCAGCAACCAGCCGGAGGGGGCCGACCAGACAAACCAGCCACTGGCCGCGAGGAGCACAATGATGGACGCCCGCAGCGTGACCACGCGTGTGCCGTGTGTCAGCGCGAGCCCACCGCGGATGGCGAAAAAGACGGCAAGCGCGATCGGCAGGAATGTCGTGTAGAACTGAAGGTCGTCGAGGTGCAAGATCCGGATGCTATGCGAGGGGAGTAGGAAAGGCTAGTGAAGACCGTGATCGCCGACCGCGGCGATGCGGCGACGCGGCTCGATCACATGCTGCGGCGTCACCTCGTCGGGGCGGAGGCCGCCACGCGCACGCAGATTCAAGGGTGGATTGCCGAGGGGCGGGTCCGCGTGAACGACGTGGTGATTCGACGCGTCGCGGCGCGCACGGCGATCGGCGACGTCGTCGCCATCGACCTGCCGGCGTCGGCGCGGCCACTGGTGATGGTGGCCGAACCGATACCGCTCGACCTGCTGCACGAAGATGACGATCTGCTGGTGCTGAACAAGCCGGCTGGCGTGGTGGTCCACCCCACCTACAAGCACGCGCACCAGACGATCATGAACGGCCTGTTGTGGCACGGACACGAGTGGACCGGCGGCCGACGTCCCTCGATCGTGGGTCGGCTCGACAAGCAGACGTCAGGAATCGTGGTGGTCGCCAAGAGCGCCGACATGCACGCGGCCCTCCAGCGCGTGCTGACGAGTCGCGACAGCCGGAAAGACTATCTGGCGATCGTGCACGGACGCCTGCCAGAGGCGTCGTTCACGATCGACCTCAAGCTGGCGCGCGATCCGGACGACCGCCGACTCGTAGTGGCGTCAGCGGCGCGTGGGGTCGATTCGCGCACGGTGGTCACGAGGGTTGCCGAAGCGCAGGTGGCGGGCGCGCCGATCACGGTCGCGCGGTGCCGCCTGCTCACGGGTCGCATGCACCAGATTCGGGTACACCTCGCGTCCTCTGGCTGGCCGATCGGCGGTGACACGAAGTACGGTCAGCCCATGAACGGGTTCGATCGGCAGGCGCTGCATTCACATCGACTGTCGTTCGTGCACCCGCGCAGTGGCATGCGGCTCGACGTCGAGGCGCCGCTACCGCAAGACTTCCGCGCCTTCTTCGACGCGCATTTCCCTAACCTCTAACCTCCGTCCCTGTCTCTGTCCCCTACCCTTTGACCGTGAATCCCTTGCTCGCGAGGTGCGCACGTAGTCG
>CADEEX010000058.1:0-5364 GCA_902826465.1 uncultured Acidobacteriota bacterium | reverse complement strand
CTGTCCCCTACCCTTTGACCGTGAATCCCTTGCTCGCGAGGTGCGCACGTAGTCGATCGCGACGATCGCCCTGAAGTTCGATCATCCCGTCGCGGATCGCCCCGCCAGTGCCGCACAGCTGTTTGAGCTCAGTGGCCAGCGTCTTCAGGAATTCGCCGTTGTTCGGCAGGCCATCGACGACGGTGACGGTCTTGCCGCCGCGCCCGCTCTTCTCAATCCGCAGCTTGGCGACAACGCGCGTCGGCACCGACTCGGTGGCCTTCGTGCTGCTGCAGACGCACTGTCGCACCGGCCAGCCGCAGCGAGGGCACAGTTCGCCCTTGTCGGTGGAGTAGACCGTGCGTGGCCGCTCGCCCAATCAGGCGCTCTGAGCGGATGGCGGTTCGACCGGAATGACGCTCACACCGACGTGCAGCGTCTGGCGCTGTCCGCCAAGCACGATGCCCCGCAGCGGACTCACGTCGCCATAGTCGCGCCCCCAGGCCACGGTGACGTGTCGCACATCTGGCAGCGCGTTGTTGGTCGGGTCGAGGTCGACCCAGCCAACACGCGGACAGCGGACCGATAGCCACGCGTGCGAGGCGTCGGCGCCAACCAGGCGCGGCTGCCCCGGCGGCGGGTCGGTGAGCAGGTAGCCGCTCACGTAGCGCGCCGGCAGGCCGAGTGCACGCAGACAGCCGATCTGCAGGTGGGCAAAGTCCTGACAAACGCCGTGGCGATCGGCGAGCACACGCGCGACCGGCGTGGTGATCGTGGTCGAACCGGGATCGAACTCGAACTCGGTGTGGATGCGCCGCATGAGATCGACGGCCGCCGCGATGAACGGGCGCCCTTCGGGAAAACTGGCGCGGGCAAACACCGCCAGCGACGGATCGAGCGTCACATACGGCGAGGCATACCGGAACTCGATGTCGGGATCGAACGGCGCGTCGGCCGCGAGGGCCGCGTCGCGCACGGCTTCCCACGGGAGACTCTCGTCGGGGTCGATCGCCTCGGCACGCGGCCACACCTCGACCAGACTCCGACTCACCGCCCGCATCTCCTGGTACGGCGTCAGGATCTCGAACTGATGCAGCGCGTTGCCGAAGTAGTCGACACGCTCGACCATGGCCCCTGGCTCGGGGTCGACATCGAGTTCGTGGTCGTGCAGTGTCAGGCGCGGCGACACGCGCGGACGCAGGCAGGCGACGTGCTGCGACGTTGACGCGCGTCCCGTGTGCACATAGCGCGTCTCGTGTTCGACCCGGTAGAACGTGCCGCGCGTCACACCGTCGCCCTCGGCAGATCGTAGACGTGACTGAAGTAACGCAGCGTCAGTGCATCCGACAGGCCGGTCGCGATCTGCTGCCCTTGTCCGATGATGTTGTCGAGCACCGCATGACGCGAGAACAGTTCGCCCTGGGTGCGATCGCCCGAGGCCACGACCGCGAGCAACCGGTCGATATCGCGGAGCAGTTCGGCGACGTCGGTCGGCTGCATGCCCGGCAGCAGGCGCACGTGCTTGGCCAGCTTCGCCAGCTGGAATGCCTGCGATCGAGGGTTCTGCGAATCGAGCAGCAGCAGATCGACGACATGCGGCCACTCCGGGTGGTGCATGAAGCGCAGGCGATAGCCGACCAGGCTGTCCGACAAGTCGAGCAGCCACTCGAGCAGGGCCGGTTCCGATCGCAACGACGACTCGGCGACATCCTCGAACGTGGCACTCACGTAGGACATGCGTTCGAGATGCCGGCCGATGCTCAGGAAGCGCCAGCCGTGATCGCGACTCATGTGCGCCATCTCGAGACCGCCGACGGCCACCAGCGCAATGATCGTCTGATCGACGATCTCGAGCGCTTCGTCGAGGCCGATCGGCCCCCCGCCGCTGTCGGCCAGCTGCTGATGCAGACGATTCAGCAGTCGCCAGTTGTCCGACGACAGCCGTTCGCGTGCGGCCGCCGCCACGCGCACGGTCTGCGCGACGTTGAACGCGAGGCTGTGATGCTTCTTCCCGTCGAGCATGCCCTCGACGAGCGCGCGCTCCAGAACGGCCGACGTGTGCTCAATCGACGCCCCGCCTTCGTGCCGCGCTTCCTTGTCGAGCAGCAGTCCATGGGTACGGCACGTGCCGAGGACCACGGTACGCAGACGGCGCGGCAGCGCGTCGTTGTCGGTCAGGCGCGACAGCATGGCCCGCAGTAACCGCGCGCAGTTTTCGCTTCGCTCGGCGTAACGACCCAGCCAGTACAGATGTTCCGCGGTCCGGCTCGACGTCGTTCCTTCGTCGGCGGCCACGGCGTAGCGTCGCGCCGGGCGCCCTTCCGAACGGCTGCCGCCTTCACCGTTCGGGTTGGCGAGGACCCACGTGTCCTTGCTGCCGCCTCCACGCTGACTCGACACGCTCTCACGGTCGTTCCCACCGGAAGAAATGCGCGCCAGCCCGCCGGGCAGCACCTGGTAGCCGCCGTCGCCGTCGGTCGCCAGAAACACGCGGAGAATGACGCCGCGGCTTTCCACCGCGCCGCGGCTCCACACCGGGGCGTGCGAGAGCTGCGGCCGTTCGTCGGCACCGAGCGACACCGACGCCAACGGTTCACCGAGCAGTCGTTCGCAGACCCGCGGCAGATGATCGGCCAGCGCACGCGACTGCAGCAGGCTGGTGCCGAAGGCGTTGGCGACGAGCACGTGCCCGGCTCGCCACGCCTGCACGAGGCCCGGCACGCCGAGCGTCGAATCGGCCCGCAGCTCCAGCGGGTCGCAGTAGTCGTCGTCCAGACGCCGAAGCAGTGCGTGTACCGGCCTGAGTCCTGACACCGTCTTGATGAACACGCGATCGCGACGCACGGTGAGGTCGCCGCCTTCGACCAGCGGGAAGCCGAGCTGCTTGGCGAGATAGGCGTGTTCGAAGTAGGTCTCGTTGTAGGGCCCGGGCGTCAGCAGCACCACGTGCGGCGCGTCGCCACCGCTGGTCGGGGCGTCTTCGAGCAGCGCACGGCGCAGCCCCTGCAGGAATCCGCCGACCGGCTGCACCTTCAGCGCGCGAAACGCTTCCGGGAAGAGACGCGCGATCGTCGTCCGATTCTCGATTGCATAGCCGGCGCCCGACGGTGACTGGGCGCGCGTTTCCGCCACGGCCCATCGCCCGTCGGCGCGCCGCGTCAGGTCAAAGGCCACCAGGTGGAGGTAGACGCCACCCGGCGGCCTGATGCCATCGCAGGCGCGCAGGAAGCCACTGTGCTGCAGGATCAGAGCCGGCGGCAGCAGTCGCTCGGTGAGCAGGTCGCGTCGCCCATAGAGGTCGGATGCCACGGCGTTGAGCAGCCGCGCACGCTGGCGCAGATCGCCTTCGATGACCTGCCACTCGGGCGCCGACACCAGGAACGGGATGACGTCGAGCGTCCAGGGACGGGCGAGGCCATCGGCCGCCGCGTAGACGTTGAACGTGACGCCGTTCTCGTGAATCTGGCGATCGACGCGCGCCTGAACGCGGTCGAGGGCTTCGGCCGTCAGGCTGCCGGCATGCCTGGCAAAGAGGTCCCACGCCGGTCGGAGCACACGACCATCGTCGAGCAGCTCGTCGAAGTGCCCCTTGGGCACGGCGTAGTCGCGGAGCAGTGCCGAGACACGATTGTCGGTCGGAGTGCGGGGCATCAACGGGATGAAGGGGTGCGCGCCAGCGCGGACGAGGGCCGCGCCTGGCGCACGAGATCAGCGTCGCAGGCGAAGGTCGAGCGTGTACGGGAAATCGCGACTGCGCTCCACGGGCGCCACATCGATGCGCCCTGTCGAATGCGCCAGGGTCGTGAAGCGTGCGAGCCTCCGGCTCTCCGCCTCGTAGCTGTTGACCGGAAACTGATCGTAGTGGCGCCCTCCAGGATGCATCACATGATACTGACATCCCGCCACCGAGCGGTGCATCCAGGTATCGACGATGTCGATGGTCAAGGGGGTGTGGACGGGAATCGTCGGGTGCAGCGCCGCCGGCGGCTGCCAGGCGCGATAGCGGACGCCGGCCACGTACTCGCCGTTGCGGCCGGTCGGGTGCAACGGCAGCGGCTGACGGTTGCACGTGATCGCATAGCGATCGCCGGTGAGCCCGGTCACGAGCACCTGCAGGCGCTCCACGGACGAATCGACGTAGCGGGCGGTGCCGCCGGTCGCGCCTTCTTCGCCGAGTACATGCCAGGGCTCGAGCGCCGTCCTCAGCGTGAGGTGAATGGCGCGTTCCGCCATCTGCCCGGCGAGCGGGAACTTGAACTCGAGGTGCGGCGCAAACCAATCATGCTGGAACGGATACCCGGCGTGCTGCAGTTCCTCGATGACGTCGTGGAAATCGAGCTGCACGAAATACGGCAGCATGAATCGATCGTGCAGTTCGGTGCCCCACCGCACCAGCGAGGCCTCATACGGCTCGCGCCAGAACCGCGCAATCAGCGCGCGCAGCAGCAGCTGCTGCGCCAGGCTCATGTGCGCGTGCGGCGGCATCTCGAACGCGCGCAGCTCGAGCAGCCCCCGGCGTCCGGCCGACGAATCCGGCGAATAGAGCTTGTCGATGCTGAACTCGGCGCGATGGGTGTTGCCACTGACGTCGACCAGCAGGTTGCGCAGCAACCGGTCGATCAGCCATGGCGAGCTGGCCTCCCTGGCGCCGGGGACGCGTGAGAACGCAATCTCCAGCTCGTAAAGGCTGTCGTTGCGCGCCTCGTCGACGCGGGGTGCCTGACTGGTCGGTCCGATGAACAGCCCAGAGAACAGGAACGACAGCGACGGGTGGTTATGCCAATAGCTGATCAGGCTGCGCAACAGATCCGGACGGCGGAGGAACGGGCTGTCCGCCGCCGTCCATCCGCCGAGCACCATGTGGTTCCCGCCGCCGGTGCCTGTGTGGCGACCGTCGACCATGAACTTCTCGGTGGTCAGCCCGGAACGATGCGCTTCCTCGTAGAGCAACGTGGTGTGCTCGACAATCTCGTCCCAGTTGTCTGACGGCTGGATGTTGACCTCGATCACGCCAGGGTCTGGCGTGATGTGGAACGACTTCAGCCGTGGATCATCCGGAGGCGGATAGCCTTCGATGAGCACCCGTGGCCCCAGCGCCGCGGCGGTCGCTTCAATCGCGGAGACGATGTCGAGATAGTCTTCGAGCTCGGCCACCGGCGGCATGAACACATAGAGGACGCCGCCACGCGTCTCGACGCAGAGCGCCGTGCGCACGAGCCAGGCGGCCGACTCCTGACGGAGCGGCCGACGGTCGGGCGCGGCGTCAGTCGGCACGGCGGCAACGGCCGCCGGCGGCCCGGCGGGGACTGAGCCCGCAGGGACTGAGCCGGCGGGGACTGAGCCGGCGAAGGCTGCGGCAACGGGTGCCGCAGGAGTGGCAGGAGT
>CADEEX010000057.1 GCA_902826465.1 uncultured Acidobacteriota bacterium | reverse complement strand
GAGCAATCCCAGGCGATGGGCCACGTTCTGCAGCGTCACCCGCATCACATCGGCCGCATACCTGAGCCCGTTCACTCTCGAGATCTCGTCGCCGTAGTAGGTCGGGATCGGCAGCTCGAGAATGCGCTGCTTCGCATTCAGCAGCTGGATGATGATCTCGGTGTCGAAGTGGAAGGCGTTCGTGTTCAGCGGAAAGGCAATCTGCTTCAGTGCGTCCACGGAATAGACGCGATAACCGCTGTGAAACTCGGTGAAGCGCTCACCGAGCAGCGCATTCTGCATGAAGGTCAGCATGCGGTTTCCCACGTACTTGTAGAGCGGCATGCCACCGCGTAGCGCGCCGAACGCCGTCACCATGCGGCTGCCGAACACGGCGTCGGCCCGACCGGTCGCGATCGGCTCGACCAGGCGTGGCAACTCCTCGGGCGCATACTGGCCGTCGCCGTGCACCATGGCCACCATGTCGAAGCCTTCACGGATGGCGAAGGCGTAGCCCACCTTCTGATTGCCGCCGTAGCCCTGATTGAACTCGTTTCGCAGCACGCTCATCCGCACGTCGGGATGCGCGCGCTGGTAGTCGCGACCGATCTCGAACGTACGGTCCTTCGACGCATCGTCGATGACGAGGACCTCAGCGTGATAGCTGTCGAAGATCGATCGGGGAATGCGGTCGAGGACTCGGGTCAGCGTGTCTTCTGCGTGGTAGGCGATAACGAAAATCAGGAGGCGAGGCAGATCAGCCGGGGGCATCAGTCCCGGCGAATCATACCAAACGGGTGACGCCGACGCCGTTTCGCCACCGTGGCAGGGAGAAACGAAAGCTCGGAGAGGAAGCCACGGAGGCACGGAGATCTATGCCTCTGTGGCGTGGTCGACATGACGATCAGTCCTGAGTGGCGGCGTTCTCGGACAGCAGGCGCTCGATCGTCGACTCGAACTCGTGTCGCAGCGCGGTGTTGAACTCGCCGCTGGCGGTGGCGGCAAAGCCGGCGTGGATCAGCTTCACGCGACCGTCGCGGCCCACGAAGATCGCACGTCAGGGAAGTTGAACGCGAACACTTCGTTCGGATCGCGCGACCCGTCGAAGTGGCTGATGACGAAGGTGCCGTCCTTGTGGCGGCCAGTCAAGGCCCCTGTGTCGCCGTCCACGCGCGGGATGGCTGCTGAAGATCGGCGCCGTTCTGCAACAAGGGCGAGAAAGCTGGCGCTTCATAAGGATCTGCCCGGGTAGGCGGCCCTGCGCCACCGTGAGACACTAGGGGGCTATCGAAACCACAGCCAAAACAGCCGCCGCTGCCGTCAAGGCACCCGTCCGCCCGGCGGGCCCGAAACTGTGGGGCCTGCTCACCCCGTACCGTTCGCTGGTCGTGGCGATCGTGGGGCTCACGATTGCGGCCAACGCCCTCAACCTTGCCGTGCCACGGATCATGGCGCGAGCGATCGACGGCTTCGCCAGCGATCGGCTGGTGAGTGGCACGCTTGTCGCCGAGTTCCTGGCCGTCGCCATCGGCATCTTCGCCTTCACCTGGCTGCAGAACATCGCCCAGGTGTTTGCGTCAGAACGCGTGGCGCGCGATCTGCGCACGAAGCTCGTGGCCAAGCTCGCAACCCAGAACCTGGCCTACATCCAGCGGGTGAGCACGGCGACGTTGCTCACCAACCTCACCTCGGACGTCGACGCCGTCAAGCTGTTCGTGTCGCAGGCGGTCGGCTCGATGGTGTCGTCGATCTTCCTGATCATCGGCGCCAGCATCCTGCTGCTGTCGATCAACTGGAAGCTCGGCCTCGGCGTCATCGCCGTGCTGCCGATCATCGGCGTCACGTTCGCGGTGGTGCTCGGTCGGGTCCGCAAGCTGTTCACCCAGGTGCAGCAGGCCGTAGACCGGCTGAACAAGGTGATCAACGAGAGCATTCTCGGCGCCGCCCTGATCCGGCTGCTCAACTCCCAGCACCACGAGTACGACAAGTTCATCGCCGCGAACACCGACGCCCGCAACATCAGCCTCGGCATCCTCCGCCTGTTCGCCAGCCTCATTCCGATCATCATGTTCTGCACGAACCTGGCGACGCTGATGATCCTGACGCTCGGCGGTCGCTTTGTCATCGGCGGGTCGATGTCGATCGGCGAGTTCACGGCGTTCAACAGCTACCTGGCCATCCTGATCTTTCCGGTCATCGTCATCGGCTTCATGAGCAACATCATGGCGCAGGCCAGCGCCTCGTACCTGCGCATCGGCGCCGTGCTTGGCGCGACGACGCCGAAGGACCCGGGCACGACGATCGCCAACCTGCGCGGCGACGTCGCTCTCGATCACGTCACGGTGGCCTTCGGCGACAAGATTGCGCTGAAGGACGTCTCGATCGCGGTGAAGGCCGGCTCGAACACAGCGATCATCGGCCCCACCGCGGCCGGCAAGACGCAGCTGCTGTATCTGCTGACCGGACTGCTGGCGCCCACCTCCGGCCGCGTCGAGTACGACGGTCGCAACCTCGACGACTACGACAAGACCACGCTGCATCAGCAGGTGGGTTTCGTGTTCCAGGACGCGACGATGTTCAACCTGACGCTGAGGGAGAACATTGCCTTCAGCAAGACGGTCAAGGACGAAGACCTCGAGAAGGCCATCGTCACCGCGGAGCTGAAGGAGTTCGTCGATCGTCTGCCGGAGAAGCTCGACACCATGGTGTCCGAGCGGGGCACCAGCCTGTCGGGTGGACAGAAGCAGCGCATCATGCTGGCGCGCGCGCTGGCACTGAACCCGCGGGTGCTCCTGCTCGACGACTTCACTGCCCGCGTCGACGCCACGACCGAGCGGAAGATTCTCGACAACGTGCACCGCAACTATCCAGGCCTGACGCTGATTTCGGTTACGCAGAAGATCGCGCCGGTTGAAGACTACGACCAGATTGTCGTGCTGATGGAAGGCGAAGTGCTCGCCGCCGGCACCCATCACCACCTGCTCGAGACGTGTCCAGAGTACGTTCAAATCTATGACTCCCAGCGCAGCACCCAGCATTACGAACCCGTACACGCTGAGTAGCGCCCGCGGCCAGGACGACACCGGGATCGTCACCGCCGTCCGCCGGCTCGCGCCGCTGATGGCCAGCGGACGGACGCGCCTCGTCGTGGCGTTCATCGCGACCATCGTCTCGTCGATCGCGGGTCTGCTGGCACCGGTGATCATCGGCCGCGCGGTCGACATCTCGATCAGGAATCGCGACCTGAGCGGTGTGCTGCGATCGGCGGGGCTGTTGCTGCTGGCGTATCTGGCCGGGCTCGTCGCCACCTACGTGCAGACGCTGCAGATGGGCAAGGTCGGCCGCTACGTCCTGTTCAACCTGCGCAACGCCCTGTTCACCAAGCTGCAGCAGCTGCCGGTGGCCTTCTTCAACCAGAACAAGGCGGGCGACCTGATTTCCCGCATCAACAACGACACCGACAAACTGAATCAGTTCTTCTCGCAGGCGCTGGTGCAGCTGGCCGGCAACGTCTTCCTGATGATCGGCGCGGCCATCTTCCTGGTCAGCCTTCACGTTCGCCTGGGCGTCGCCGCGCTGCTGCCCGCACTCGTCGTGCTGCTGCTGACGCGGGCGACCGGCGGCTGGGTCAAACGTCGCAACCGGGCCAGCCTGCAGGCGCTCGGTGCACTCAGTGGCGAGATTCAGGAAAGCACGAGCAACTTCCGCGTGATTCTGGCCTTCAATCGCGTGGACTACTTCAAGCAGCAGTTTGACGCGGCAAACACGCAGAACTATCAGGCGGCGATCCGCGCCGGGCTGGCCAGCAACTCGTTCATTCCGGTGTATGGCCTGGCGTTCAACCTGGCACAGCTCGTGGTGCTGGCCTACGGCTTCGTCCTGATCGGCGGCGGACAGGCGACCGTTGGCCTGCTCATCGGTTTCCTGCTGTACGTGAACAGCTTCTACTTCCCCCTGCGCCAGATGGCGGTGATCTGGTCGTCGCTGCAGCTCGCCATGGCCAGTCTCGACCGCATTTCAGAGGTGCTGGCGCTCGAACCGAACATGCCGCAGCTGCCGCCGGACGCCTCGACGCCATCGTCTGATGCGGTACTGGCCTTCGAGCGCGTCCAGTTCCACTATCCCGGCGGCACTGACGTGCTGCGCGAGGCGACATTCACGCTCGAGCGCGGCAAGACCTACGCGCTGGTCGGCCCGACCGGTGGCGGAAAGACGACGACGGCGTCGTTGATGGCGCGGCTCTACGATCCGACCGGCGGCCGCGTGCTCCTCGACGGACGCGACATCCGCACGTATACGCCGGCCGACCGCGCCAGGCGCATCGGCTTCATTTTGCAGGAGCCGTTTCTCTTCACCGGCACGCTGCTCGACAACCTCGTGTACGGTCACGAAGAACTGCTGGCGATGAGTCGTGACGAAGTGGCGGCGCGGCTGACCGAGCGGAACCTGCTGTCGTTGCTGTCGCGGTTCGAGCAGGGACTCGACACGAAAGTGACGGCCACCGGCGAAGGGGTGAGCCTGGGACAGAAGCAGATCGTCGCATTCGTCCGCGCCGTGCTGCGCGATCCAGAGATTCTCGTGCTCGACGAAGCCACGGCCAACATCGACACGGTCACCGAACAGTTACTGGAGCAGATTCTCCGCGAACTGCCGGCGTCGACCACCAAGGTCGTGATTGCGCATCGGCTGAACACGATCGAGAACGCGGATGAGATTTTCTTCATCAACGGCGGCGAGATCACCCGTGCCGGGTCGATGGCCAACGCCCTCGACCTGCTGCTGCACGGAAAGCGCGACAGTTAGCCAGGACTGGAGCGCGGATCTGCAGCGGATCTTCAGTAGTGTCCGCCTTTAGGCGGACCGCACAAGTCCGGCTGAAGCCGGACACTACTAACTAAGCAGCACTACTAAACAGCACTACCTAACAGCACGTCGCTGATCTTGCGGTCGAGCACGTCGGCGCTGAACGGCTTGTGCAGCAGCGAGATGCCGGGATCGAGGATGCCACGATGGACGATGGTGTCCTCGTTGTATCCCGACATGTAGATCACCTTCAGCGCGGGTCTGATCTTGAGCAGTCGCCTGGCCAGGCTGGGGCCGCTCTCGCCAGGCATGACGACGTCGGTCAGCAGGAGATCGATCGCCGGATGTCGCTTGAAGGCCACGATCGCCTCCGAGGCATCTGCCGCCAGCACCACCGAGTGCCCCAGGCGTTCGAGCAGGCGCTTGGCGAGCTGCCGCAGCGGTTCCGCATCTTCAACGACCAGAATGGTCTGAGGCCCGGCACTGATCCGTGTCGCCACCACACGATCGTCCTCGGTGGTCACGGCGGACGTCTCGAACGGCAGATAGATCCGGAACGCACTGCCTCGACCGATTGCCGTCTGCACCGTGATCGCGCCACCACTGCGGGCCACGATTCCGTGGACGGTCGCGAGTCCGAGCCCGGTCCCCTTGCCCACGTCCTTCGTGGTGAAGAACGGCTCGAAGAGTCGAGCCTTCACCTGCGGCGTCATCCCGCTGCCAGTGTCGCTCAACGCGAGGCAGACGTAGCAGCCGGCGGCCTCGAGCCCGTGCCGTCGTGCGTCGTACTCGTTGAACTCGACGACTGAGGTCGCGATGGTCAGCGTGCCTCCCTGCGCCATGGCATCTCGCGCGTTCAACGCCAGGTTCAGCACGACCTGCTCCATCTGGCCGCGATCGGCTTTCACCGGTCCAAGCGAGGGGTCGAGCTGCATGACGACCGAGATGTCTTCGCCAATCAATCGATGGAGCATTGAACGCATGTCGACGACAATGCTGTTCAGGTCGAGCACCGTCGGTTCAATGATCTGTTTGCGACTGAAGGCGAGCAGCTGTCGCGTGAGCGAGGCGGCACGCAGACTCTCCTTCTGAATCGCCTCAATGTCGCCATACCGCGGGTCCGACGGGCGGCAGTCAGCCAGCAGCAGTTCGGAGTAGCCGAGTATCGCTGTCAGCAGGTTATTGAAGTCGTGGGCGACACCGCCGGCCAGGCGGCCCATCGCTTCCATCTTCTGCGCCTGCTGGTACTGTTCCTCGAGCAGGCGACGTTCGGTGACATCGATGGAGATGCCGATGCCCCGGACGGGCTGCCCCTGCGCGTCAACATGGATGCGCCCGGCGCCGGCCGCCCAGTAGAAGCTGCCGTCGGGTTTCATCACGCGGTGCTGCGTCGTGAAGTCGCTGCCGGTGCGATGGGCATCGCCGAGCGTGGCGAGCAGTGCCGGCCGGTCGTCTGGATGCACCAGCGCGATGTAGGCCTCGAACGTGCCCGGAAAGCCCCCCGGCTCCAGACCGCACTGGCGCTCGAGCACATCTGACCAGCGAAGCGTGCCGGTCGCATAGTCCAGATCCCAGACACCGACCTTGGCACTCTCGAGCGCAAAGCGCGCCCGTTCTTCGGTCTCACGCAGCCGTGCGTCGGCGGCCAGGGGCTCGGTCATGTCGCGAATCACCGCCAGCAGCTTGCCGTCTGGCATCTGAGTCGCCGTCACATCGCCGTGAAACAACGAGCCGTCTTTTCGACGAAACACCCAGTCGCGCTTGTAGTCGGTCGACGACGCCTTGATCGCGTCAATGATCACCGGGATGTGGGGCACCTCCACCGGGGCGACGATGTCGGCAGGACGCAGGCGGCGAAACTCTTCGCGCGTATAGCCGAGCATCCGGCAGATGCTGGCATTCGCGTCAAGGTAGTGGTTCTCGGCGTCCGCAATCAGCAGGCCGTTCGGCGCGTGGTCGAAGAGCACGCGGTAGCGCACGTCGCTGTCCTGTATGGCGGCTTCCGCGCGTTGACTCTCGGCCTGGCTCGCCACCAGCGCGCGAGACTGACGGCGCAGTTCGAGCTGCGCCATCACCTGCCGCGCCAGCATCGTCAGCGCATCGCGCTGGGCCAGCGTCAACTGGCGGGGCACGCGGTCAATCACGCACAGCGTGCCGAGCGCCTGCCCGCCTGGCGTGAGGAGCGGCGCCCCGGCGTAGAAGCGAATGTGCGGTTCGCCGACCACGAGCGGGTTGTCGCAGAACGTCGGATCCTCGAGGGCGTTCGGCACGACCAGCATGTCCGACTGAAGGATCGCGTGAGCGCAGAACGAGAGCACCCGCGGTGTCTCCCTCGACGTCAGGCCGATGGTCGACTTGAACCACTGCCGTTGTTCGTCAATCAGGGTGATGGTCGAGATCGGCGCGTCGCAGACATGAGCCGCAAGCGCCGTCAGATCATCAAGCGCGCGCTCGGGGGCCGTGTCGAGCAGCTCGTCGTCACGAAGGGCGGCGAGACGGGCGGCTTCATCAGCGGCGCGCTGGGGGCTCTTCATTCGGTGTCACAGAGATGTATCGGTCACATGAGTCGGAACATGCGACGGTTTTGAGGGAAAAAACTGCAGGAACTGTGCAACGGCGTGCCACTGATACGATGTCCCGACGCCAGTGCCCCCACCGCTCCGCTTCCGCTTCGCAGACTTCGTCGTCTCTCCCAGGCAGCGCCTGCTCCTCGGTCGCGGTCAGGTCGTACCGCTCATTCCGAAGTACTTCGACCTGCTGATCCTCCTCATCAGGCACCGACCGGACGCCGTATCGAAAGACGCGATCTTCGCCGCCGTCTGGACCGATGTCATCGTGTCCGACGGTGCGCTGTCACAGGCCATCCGCACGCTGCGTCGCACGCTCGGTGACGATGTGCGTGAACCGCGATTCATTCGGACGGTGTCGAGGCACGGCTATCAGTTCATCTGCGCGGAGGTGATCGAGGAAGCCGACGACGCGATGGTGCTCCAGGCGGGTATCGCACCCACCGGGCCGGCCGAGCCCGTGACACCACTGGTCGAGCAACTGCTCACGACCACCGATCCCGAAGAGGCGCGCGATCTGGCGGAACGGCTGCACGGCCTTGGCACCGCCAGCGCCATCAACGACCTGACCGCACGGCCGCACCATGGCCCGGCAATCGCGTTGATGCGCGACGCGCGATGGACGGTCCCCGACGCTGGCGACGTGCCGCTGCTGGCCGACACGGAGGCGGCCAGCGCCATCGTCGCCCTGGTGCGGCTGCGCCTGCAGGACGTCAGACGCGTCATGGCGCGGCGGTGGGCGTCCGCCGCCATCGCGGGCGGAGTCGGCGGCAGCCTCGCCGGCACCATTGGCGGGATCGCGCTGGTGCTGGCGCCGCTGTCGACCGCGCATCCGCGCGCGTCGATGGCCCTGGCGACGCTCGGCGCGATGGCCGGTGTGATCGGTGCCGGAGGCGTCGCGGCCGGGGTGATCGTCGCCGAGGTCCTGGCCCGGTCGCGGCGGCTGGTGGGACTGGTCGCCTGCGCCGCTACGTCCGGCGCTGCCGTCGCTGTCGCCGCAACCGCGGTTCTGCACGCGCTCCTCGGTGCACTCGTCGGTGTGCAGCTCGCCCACGGCAGCGGCGCAATCGAGGGATTGCTGCTCGGAGGGTGCGCCGGACTGGGCTATGGACTGGCTACACTGCACCCGAATGGCAGTGGCCTGGCGGCACCGCGAGGCTGGCGACGGGTCGGTGCGGTCGCGATTGTCGGTGCCTGTTGTGCGGCAGGCGCCATCGCGCTCGGACTGAGCGGTCGGCCGCTGGTCGGCGGTCTCGTCCACGCCATCGCGCGGGCGTCGAGTGACGCCGAGCTTGTGCTCACACCGCTCGGCTCGCTCATCGGCGACCCCGGATTCGGGCTGAGGACGCAGACCGTGCTCAGCGCGTTCGAGGGCGGCATGTTCGGCGTCTCGCTCGCATTTGGGCTCACGCGTCGACCGACCAACGGCTGATTTCCACCGAAATCAGCCCTCTCTCACCATTCGCTCACCGGTCGCTGACGACTTCCCCTGTCGTCGGCTGGCATCCTGTGCGCCGACGCTTCGTCGCGCGCCCTCTTCAGGAGCGCGTCGGGCGCCGACAGGAGGCATCATGGTCAGCACCGTAGCCACTCAGACACGCCGTCGCGTGTCCTGCGTCCGTCACCTGACGCTGTGCGCCGACACGCACGGCACGACCGACATCATCGACCTGACGACGCTGATTGGCACTGCCGTACAGGGACTTGGGTTCGTCGATGGCATCGTCACCATCGCCACGCGTCATACCACAACGGGTCTGCTGATCAACGAGCACGAACCGCTGCTGATGGACGACCTGGCAAGGATGTTCGAACGCCTGGCGCCGACGGGCGACGCCTATGCGCACGACGATCTGTCGCGGCGAACGGTCAACCTTGGCCCGGATGAGCGGCGCAACGGTCACGCGCATTGCCGCGCCGCGCTGCTGCGCACGTCGGAGTCGCTTCCGGTGTCGTCGGGATCGCTGGTGCTGGGACGCTGGCAGCGGATCTTGCTGGTCGACTTCGACGCCGGGCAGCGGCGTCAGCTCTCACTTACGGTCGTTGGCGAGGTGCTCAGTGTCGACCGGCCGTTCGCGAGTTGAGGTCTTTCGTCCGAGTGCATAGGAGAGTCATGACTGAACACGGAGTTCACCGAATCAGCCGCTACGGAGTGCTGGCACTCTCACTGTTCGCGATGCTGCTGGTCGTCGGGGCCACCGTCCTCTCCTGGGCAGGCCGATTCAGACCGACGGCGGACGGTGACGAGGGAACCGCGGCGCATCTGTTTCAACTCGCCATTCTGCTGCTCGTGCCGACAGGGCTGCTGTTCCTGGCCACCGCAGAGTGGCGGCGGCCCTGGAGCGTCGGCAAGAGCCTCATCGTGCCGACGCTCGCGCTTGTCGTCGCGTTCTCGACGCTGTACTACATGGAGCACGTTCGATGAACGCCGTGCGGATGCAGACCGTGGAACCTCAGGGAGCGCGGGTCGAGACTCAGCGCTTGAAGTAGAAGACGAAGCCAACCCGGCCGACAGTAGCCAGCGACCGGTACACGGATTCCTGCGTGCTTCCGATGCCTGGAAGCGTCGCGACCGACCGTCGCGTTGAAAAGTGCGAATAGCCGAGGCCGGCTTCGCCGAAGAGACCGAATCGCTCGTCAAGTTCGTACTGCACGCCGGCCATACCAGACACCTGGTAGTTGGTGTCGTCGGACGCGGGCACAAAGCCGGCACCCGAGTTCGAGGTCGATGACCATTGGCGGCCGAACGATGGCGCGACGTAGCCGCGCAGCGAGCCCCACTGGGCGAGGCGCCACCGCACCGCGATCTGCAGGGTGATCCCGGTCGACGATTGCTCCTGGCGGCGGTCTGCGGGCAGTGCGTCAGGCGCATAGAGGACGATTCCTCCGTACGCCGCGAGCAACTGCGGATCGATGTCGTAGCTGTTCTCGCTCTCGATCGACTGCCACGCGAGGTTGACGGTCGGCTGAATGGCCAGCCGCTCACTGACATGCCAGATGGCACCAACGGAGGTGGGCGTCGATACCAGGACGCCGACCTTGCCGGCCTCCTGCGCGCGGGTGCTGCGGGCGATCAACAGCGTGCACGCGACCAGGACGACGATACGCCAGAGGGCCGCACAGCGGCAGAGGACTTGCGGCTCGAGATCACGGTTCATAGGGTCGGCTCGCGAAACTCGCGGATGCTAACACCAGCGCATCGTCGTCGCGTATCGGGCGTTGTCCGACGTGAAGCGGCGCGTCAGTGGCGAAATGACGCTTGTAGGCGGCGACCCAGTCTGTGGCAATCTCGCGCTGCGCCTGGGCCAGATCGATCTGTTCGGTGCAGACCATCTGCACCAGATGCTGCTCGAGCGCATCCTTGACGTAGGCATTCCAGACCGGCGCGGCATAGCGCTGCGGCCAGAGATTGGCGCGCTCGGTTGTGCCGCCCAGTTCCGGCGTAATCAGCGCGTCGAGCTCGTACGCTTCCTGCGACACCTGCTCCATGCCGTACTCGTGCAGCACGCGCTGCCGCACCGCTTCGTCGACCACGCGCGACGGTCTGGCACCCGCGCACAGCTCGGCGGCGGTCAGCGGCGACACGGCGCCAGGCGTCAGCGTCGCAATTGGCAGCGCCTGACCAGCATCTGACCGGCTGAAGCCGCCACGCATGACGACGAGGGTGGAGATCAGTGCGAGGGCCGCACACCCTGCGCCCATCGCCGACCAGCCGAGGCGCCGGTCCCACCCCGCGAACGCCGGCCCTTCGTCGGCGTCACACTCGCGCATGGCGCGCGCCAGGCGCTCACGCCCACGGCGGTGCCGCGCGTCGTCTGTGTGGGTGTGTGTGCGCATGGGCAAACCTCCTATTCCTTCATCGCGTTCGACAGTCGCGTGACACCGTTGGTCAGGGACCGGGTGACGCTGCCGAGTGAAATACCGAGCGTGCGGGCGATCTCGCGATAGCGCACCCCCTCGGCGCGCAGCGACAGGCAGCGGCGATCGCGCTCGGGCAGCGCCCTGAACACGGCGCGGAGGCGTCGCTGCTGGTCGCCGTCCACAAGCTGCGCATCGATCGGCGCCGACGGGTCGGCGACGTCGGCGTCGCCCTGCGCCGACGGCATCTCGACGCGGCGGCGTCGGGCCACGCGCATGCGCTGTTTCAAGGCCAGCCGATAGCTCACCTGCGTCAGCCAGCCGCGAAGGTTGTGGCGCGCCCCACCCCGTTTCAGGTGGCGGTAGAGCGCCAGGAATGCCTCCTGCACCACGTCTTCGGCCGCATCGGGCGTGAGGCCACATGAGCGGACATAGCGACCGAGCGCCGGCGCGCACGCATCGAAGAGCTCGAGCACCTCCGCGTGGAGGTCGGCGGCGGTACGCACCGCTGTCTCCGACACCACTGGCAGCGCGAGTCCGAGCGTGTCGGCGGTGGTGGAATCGTCGGCCATCAGTCGGGAACCGGCAGGCATTCTATCCGCTTGGCCGACATTCGGCAGCCCGCAGAAATAACCGGAACAAACGCACGGCTCGGGGAATATTGATAAAGATGCGACTCGCCGACCGAACCTTTCCACTTGCTGCCCTGGCGTTCTTTCTGTCCGTCACGCTGGCGGCGTCTGCGCGCGCGCAGACACCGGACAGCGGCGGGCAGCCATCCACAGGAAGTGCCAACGGGCAGACCGGCGATGCGGCGACCCAGTTCAAGGTGGCCGTCGTTGGCGTCACGCCACTGCCAGGCGTAGAGGTTCCTGCCAGTCAGGTCCCGGCGCCAGTCCAGACGGCGACCGACCAGGAGATCACCGCAAGCGGCGCGCTCGACCTCGCCGACTTCCTGAACCGCCGCATCACCGCGGTCCACATCAACGAAACCCAGAACAATCCGTTCCAGCCGGACGTGAACTACCGCGGCTACACCGCCTCACCACTGCTTGGCACCCCGCAAGGGCTGTCGGTTTACATGGACGGCGTCCGCCTGAACCAGCCGTTTGGCGACGTTGTGAGCTGGGATCTGATTCCGCGGATCGCCATCGCTTCGATGACGGTGATGCCCGGCTCCAACCCGCTGTTTGGCCTCAACACGCTCGGCGGCGCGTTGTCGGTGCAGACGAAGGACGGCCGCACCCACTCGGGGACCACCGTGCAGGCCACCTACGGCAGCAACGTGCGACGCGCGTTCGAACTGGAACATGGCGGTCACAGCGCGAGCCGCCGCTTCCACTACTACTTCGCCGGCACGGTGTTCGGCGAAGACGGATGGCGCACGAGCTCACCAACCGACGTCAGGCAGCTGTTTGGCAAGGTCGGCTGGCAGCGCGACGGCAACAACCTGCTGGTGTCTGTCGGGCACGCCGACAATTCGCTCACCGGCAACGGCCTGCAGGAGTTCCGTCTGCTCGAGCGCGACCATGCCAGCGTCTATACGAAGCCAGACGTCACCGACAATCGATCGACGCTGCTGACGGTCACGTCGCAGCGCCGCCTGAGCGATCGCTGGTCGTACCTGGCGCAGGTCTATTACCGCGACATCCGCACGGGCACGCTGAACGGCGACATCAACGAAGAGGCGCTGGATCAGGCGCTCTATCAGCCTGGTGCCGCCGAGCGGGCCGCACTCGCCAACGCGGGCTACACCAACATTCCAGCAAGCGGCCTCGAGGCGAGCAACACGCCATTTCCATCGCTGCGCTGCATCGGCAACGCGCTCCTGAACGACGAGCCGTCCGAGAAGTGCAACGGGCTGATCAACCGCGGCCAGACGGCGCAGAAGAACGGCGGGCTTTCGGGTCAGCTCACGAATCGTCGCGCGATCGGCGACGGGCAGAATCTGTTCATCGCCGGCGCCGCGTTCGATCGCAGCAGTGTTGGCTTCGTGCAATCGACGGAGCTCGGCTACCTCAATCCCGATCGCAGTGTGACGGGCGTGAACGCGTTCGGCGACGGCGGCGTGACCGGCGGCGATGCCGACGGCGAGCCGTTCGACACACGTGTCGACCTGAACGGCAACATCACCACCTGGAGTCTGTTCGCCACCGATACGCTGCCGGTCGGCACCCGCGCACACCTGACGCTGTCTGGACGCTTCAACCGCACCACCGTCGACAACCGCGACGCCATCAACCCGGGCGGGGGCTCGGGCTCGCTCGACGGCCACCATGTGTTCTCGCGCTTCAATCCGGCGGCCGGGATCACCATCGACGTGACTCCCGCACTCAACGTCTATGGCGGCTACAGCGAGGGCAGCCGTGCGGCGACGTCGATCGAGCTTGGCTGCGCCGACCCAGACTCGCCCTGCAAGCTGCCGAATGCGATGGCTGGCGATCCGCCGCTCAATCAGGTGGTGACTCGATCGGTGGAAGGCGGCGTTCGCGGCACACGAGGTCGGCTCAGTTGGAACGCCGGGCTGTTCCGCGCCCAGAACACCGACGACATTCTGTTCGTCCTCGCCGACCGCACCGGCTTCGGCTACTTCAAGAACTTTGGCCAGACGCGCCGGCAGGGACTCGAGCTCGGCGCGCGGACCGAGGTCGGACGCGTCGGCGTTGGCGTGGGCTACACCTGGCTCGATGCCACGTTCCGCAGCGAAGAGGTCGTCAACGGCGAAAGCAACAGCAGCAACGAAGAGGCCGAAGACGGCGAACCGGGCCTCGACGGCCCGATCGAGATCGAGCCTGGCGATCGCCTGCCCTTCATTCCGCAGCACATGCTCAAGGCGTTCGGCGACGTGCGCGTCACCAACCGTCTCACGGTCAACCTGAACGTCATCGCCACTGGCGGATCGTTCGCGCGCGGCAACGAGAACGGCGACCACGAACCGGACGGCACCTATTACCTCGGCGAGGGGACCGTTGACGGCTACGCCATCGCCAATCTGGGCGGGCGCTACGACCTCACGTCAAAGATTCAGATCGTCGGGCAGATCAACAACCTGTTCGATGCCCAGTACGCCACCGGTGCTCAGCTCGGACCGGCGGGATTCACCGAGAACGGCACGTTCGTGGCGCGACCGCTGCCGGCAATCAACGGCGAGTTTCCGGTGCGCCAGACGACGTTCCTTGCCCCCGGCGCCCCAATCCGCGCCTGGTTCGGCGCACGCGTGCACTTCTAGAGCGGACCTCGCACTCCGAGCACCTGTGCACCCGTGCACCTGTGCACCTGTCGCACCCTAGAGGAGGGTGTCGAGGAAGCTCGAGCCCATGTTCAGGCAATCGAAGGCGTGCAGTCCGAAGCTGTTGGCGAGTTCGGCGCACACTTCAATGCCTCGATGGCTGTTGCCGCGCGGATCAAGACGAGCTGAGTAGGTGGCAATGCCCAGTTGTCGGTTGACGACCGCCATCACGCCGCCACTGACGCCGCTCTTGGCCGGCACGCCGACCCGATACGCCCATTCGCCCGAGTAGTCGTACATGCCGCAGGTGAACATGATCGCCATCATGCACTTGACGGTGGCCAGATCGAAGGCCTGCGCACGGGTGATCGGATTCATCCCCATGTTGGCCAGCGTCGCCCCCATCACCGCCAGGTCGCGGCAGGTCACCAGAATCGAACACTGCTTGAAGTAGACGTCGAGGGCCTCTTCTGCCGCGTCGTGCACCATCCCGAAATTGAGCAGCAGGTGCGCGATGGCCCGATTGCGGTGTCCGGTGCGGTACTCCGATTCGTAGACGGCGCGGTCCATCGACAGCGGCCGACCGGCAGCCAGACTGAACCGCTCGAGAATCATGTCGAACGTCTCGTTGCCGTATTTCTCGTGGAGCAGCGCCGTCACCGTGATGGCGCCCGAGTTGATCATCGGATTGTGCGGGCGGTTGCTGCCGTTCTGCAACTCGATGGCATTGAAGGCGTCGCCGCTCGGCTCGACGCCAACGTGCTGCGCCACGCGCTTGGCGCCGAACGCCTCGAGCGCCAGACCGAATGTGAAGGGCTTCGAGATCGACTGGATGGTAAACGGCAGGTCGCTGTCGCCCGACTGGTAGATGTGGCCGTTGGTGGTGGCGAGCGTAATCCCGAACTTGTCCGGATCAGCCCTGCCCAGCTCCGGAATGTAGGTCGCCACCTCTCCGGCGGTCGCGCCCTTCCATCGCTCGTGCATCTGCTCGATCGCGATCTGCAGTTCGTGGGTTTCCATGGCCGCAGACACTGAGCAACGTCCGTGCCCAAAGCTCAGCCATCAGACCGCGAAATCTCATCCTGCATGGACACGCGCCTGTAGGGCAGGCACGAATCCCAGACATTTATGTCCGGCGCCGCAAGGTGATGTCGACCGTGGTGCCGCGGG
>CADEEX010000056.1:2258-15613 GCA_902826465.1 uncultured Acidobacteriota bacterium | reverse complement strand
CCTGTTCGGCGATGGAAAGACCGCCGTCAAGGCGTCAATCAGCCGTTACGTCGCGACGTCCACGGTCGGCACGGCGCGACAGCTGAACCCGCTGCTGACATCGGTGAACGCCGCGACCCGTCCGTGGACTGACAGCAATGGCGACAGCATCCCTCAGGTCGCCGAACTGGGCCCGTTGAGCAACACCAGCTTCGGCCAGGCGAACATTGCGACCACTTACGATCCCGACACGCTCAACGGATGGTTCAAGCGCCGCAATAACTGGGAAGTTTCGACCAGCATCACCCAACAGGTGCTCGACCGCATCTCGGTGGACGTGGCGTATTACCGCCGTGCCCAGGGCAACTTCACCACCACCGACAACCAGGACATTACGCCGGGCGACTTCTCGCCCTACTGCGTCACGGCGCCGGTGGACGCCCGCCTCCCGAACGGTGGTGGCAATCAGATCTGCGGTCTGTATGACATCAGCGCCGCGAAGTTCGGATTGTCGAGGAATAATCTCGTCACCTACGTGTCGAACTTCGGTGGCACGCAGACCGAAGTGTTCAACGGCGTCGACGTTTCCGCCAACGCTCGGCTCGGTCGCGGCCTGATGATGTCGGGTGGTTTCGCCACCGGCAACACGAGGTTCAACAACTGCGACGCGTTTGTTGACAACCCGACGACTGAGTTTGGTATCGCGACGACCGCCGCCTACCCTGGCACACCAGGCACCAGCACCAACTTCAGCTACTGTGACTACGACACGAGCTGGCTGACCCAGGCAAAGGCCACCGGCTCGTACACCATGCCGTGGCAGGACATCCAGATTGGCGGCGTGCTGCAGAACCTGCCGGGACAGCAGGTACTGGCGACCTGGAACATCGTGCAGGCCGATGCGACGCCGTCGCTGGGACGGCCACTGTCGGGTGGCGCGAACACCTCCCGCACCGTGCCGCTCATCAAGCCGGGCACGATGTACACGCCTCGCCGGACGCAGGTCGATCTGCGGGTGTCGAAGAGCTTCAACCTCGGAGGCGCGCGGCGCCTGCAGGCCATGGCTGATATCTTCAACGCCTTCAATTCGAACGCGATCGTTGGTGCGACATCGAACGCCGGTGAACCTCCAGCGGCGATCAACACCACCTATGGCTCGAACTGGCTGCGTCCGTTGAATATTCTCCAGGCGCGCTATGTGAAGTTCGGCGTGCAGCTCACCTTCTAGTTCACGACCGCAAGAGAGCGGACAGCCGCGCTGTCCGCTCTCTTGGTGTGCCTTCCCCGACGGCTTTCCTTCCTTCGGCGCGCGCCGCCTGCGCGGGGCGGTTACGATAACGCTCATGCCGGCGTCGCAGCATCACATCACGCCTGACACCCCGATGGGTGCCACGCTCGTCGACGGCGGAGCCACGTTCCGCGTCTGGGCGCCGAGAGCGACAGCGATTTACATCTGTGGTGATTTCAATGAATGGCGAAGGGATGCCGCGTCGCTGCTCGCCAGACACGGCGGAGGCCGGTGGACCGGCTTCGTGGCTGGCGCCCTCGACGGCCACCACTACAAGTTCTATGTCATGGGAGCAGGCGGCGAGGGGTTCAAGCGCGACCCTTATGCCAGAGACCTGGCCAACAGCTGGCCTGATCCCGACTGCATTCTCCGATCGTCCACGACTTTTCCATGGCAGGACCACGACTGGCACGCGCCGGCCTTCCCTGACCTGATCGTCTACCAACTGCATATCGGCACCTGGTACGGACCGAATCGCGACCGCCGGGTCGCGACGTTCCTCGACGTGCTCGACCGCATCGAGTATCTCGTGGCTCTCGGCGTCAATGCCATCGAGCCACTGCCAATCGTCGAATACAGCACGCCGCGGAGCATGGGCTACAACGGCTCCGATCTGTTCTCGCCGGAAATGGACTATGAAGTCCTGCCAGACGACCCGGCGCTCGATCGCTATCTGGCGCTCGCGAATCGGCTGCTGACACAGAAGGGCAAGGCGACGCTGACGCGGAGCGTGCTCGCCGTTGGCGTCAACCAGATGAAGGCGCTCGTGGACATCTGCCACCACTACGGCATCGCGGTGATTCTCGATGTGGTCTACAACCACGCCTCCGGCGATGTTGCGGGTCAGTCGGAGTCGCTCTATTTCTTCGATCGCGCCGCTGGCCACGATCCGAACGACAGTCTGTATTTCACCGAACAGGATCACACCGGGCCGGTGTTCGCCTTCTGGAAGGAAGAAGTGCGGCAATTCCTCATCGACAACGCGACGTTCTTCGCCGACGAGTATCACGTCGACGGGTTTCGCTACGATCAAGTGACGGTGATCGACAAGCAGAACGCCGGCTCCGGGTGGCTGTTCTGTCAGCAGTTGAACGCGACGCTGCATGCGCGACATCCCGCTCTGCTGAACATTGCCGAGTACTGGGGGCCCGAGCCGGCCGTGGTCCGGCCGCAGAGCGCCGGTGGCGCCGGCTTTCACGCCAGCTGGCACGACGGCCTGCGGACCACGATTCGCGGTGTGGTCGCGCAGGCCTCCGGCGGCCAACAGGCGTTCGTCGACTGGCAACCGGTGGTCGATCAGTTGAGGGCCCCGGGGTTTCGCGATGCCTGGCGCGCGGTGCAGTGCATCGAGAGTCACGACGAGGTCTATCGCGACCGTGGTCCACGGATCCCGTCACTCGCCGCCGGTGGCGGCAGCACCAGAACCTGGTACGCCACCAGCCGGGCCCGTGTGGCGACGGCGCTCCTCCTGACAGCCCCAGGCATTCCGATGCTGTTCATGGGACAGGAGATCTACGAGGACAAGCGCTGGGCCGACGATGTCGCCAACCATCCCGACACGTTGGTGTTCTGGGACGGTCTGGCCGCTGACAGCACGATGCGCGATTTTCATCGCTTCACGACCGAGCTCGTGTGGGTACGGCGCGATCACGCTGCCCTCCGTGGCGAAGGCATCCGCACGCTTGTCATGGACAACGGCGCGCGCGTGCTGGCGTTTCAGCGCTGGGTTGAAGGCGTGGGACGCGATGTCGTGGTCGTGGCCAGCCTCAACGAGGTGACCCACTACGACTATCAGGTGCCGCTGCCGTCGTCAGGATTGTGGCGCGAAGTCTTCAATAGCGATGTTTACGAAGCGTGGGTGAATCCCGGAGCCGCCGGCAACGGCGGTGCGATTCACGCGGCTGGTCCGCCGCTCAACGGGTTGCCTCACTCGGCGCGGATCGTGGTTCCGGCGAATTCCGTGCTGATCTTCGCCAGATAGCGCGCGACTTCATCGCGTCGCTGTTCGTCTGACCACGCGAGTTCACGTTGCATCAGGCGGGACACGGCGTCTGCGGCCCGCGTCCCGCGATCGTGCTGGAAACCCAGATAGCTCCGTCTCAGCATGAAGTCGTCGAGGCGCTCGCACCACTCGTGACGGACCGAGAAAGCGACCTGCGCGGCAATGTCTGGATAGGGGGCGGCGATCGTGGCGCGAAGCGCTGGTTCGTCATTCGCCAGGGCCACGACGTCGACGGCGCGCGACCCGTAAATGGCGTCGAGATGCGCCACGCCCGACCGCGCGGCGCCGCCGCCCGGCAGCGGCACGCGGCTCGTCGAGACCGGTTCGACAATGCCCAGACGCTGGCAGATGACGTCAGTCACCTCCTCGGCGATGGCCCGATAGCCGGTAATCTTTCCGCCGACCACCGACACGAATCCCGGCACGTTGGCGACGACTTGATGCATGCGGCTGACCGCGGACGCGGATCCGCCAGACAGCGCCAGCGCGCGCACGCCGGCCGTGGTCCAGTGGCGCTGGGCGGTCCGTGCGGCAGGGAAGTAGGGCGCGACCGAGTCGATCAGGTACCGCACGTCAGCATCGGTGGCAGCGGCGGTCGCCGGGTCACCGGAGAAGTCGGTGTCAGTCGTCCCCAGCCACGTGTAGCCCGCCCAGGGAATTGCGAACACGACACGGGCGTCTACAGAGGAACGGAGTACCACCGCCTGTCGTGTGAACGGGGCGCAGGCAATGTGCACGCCCTTGGTCATCCGCACCATGGCGGCAGGAGCCAGCTCGAGGCGTGCGGCGACTCGATCGAACCAGGGTCCTGCGGCGTTGACGACCAGCCGTGCCCGCACCTGGTGCGCGCGGCCGCTTCGCCGATCGACGGCCGTGACGCCGACGATGCGGTCGCCGTCACGGAGCGCGCCGCTCACTTCCGCGTATGTCACGGCCGTGGCGCCGTGCGCATGGGCGTCGATGATGTTCTCGAGTGTCAGCCGCTCCGGCGAGTGCACCTGTGCATCGAAGAATTGCGCGGCTCCCGTGACCATGTCCGGCGCGAGTCCTGGTTCGACGTCGCGCAATACGGCGGCGTTGAGAAGGCGATGTGACGGCAGCGTCTTGTCGAAACTGAGCGCGTCGTAAAGCCACATGCCCGCGCGGACACGCCACGCGTCGAGGCGTCGGCCGGCGAGAAAAGGCAGAAGGAAGGACAGCGGCGTCACCAGGTGCGGGGCAATCCTCAGTAGCGTCTCTCGCTCACGCAGGTCGAGGCGGACGAGACGGAAGTCGGCGGTGGCCAGATATCTGAGCCCCCCGTGGACCAGGCGGGTCGAATGCGCCGTGGTGCCGCCGCCAAAGTCCTCGCGTTCGAGGATGATGACGCGAAGGCCCCGCCGCGCCGCGTCGCGGGCGATGCCGGCGCCAACGATGCCGCCACCAATGATGGCGATGTCGAAGGTCGTGTCTGGCAGGTCGAATCCGCGCATGGTCCGATGATGTGGCCTGTGTATTCTCGGCACATTGACCGACCCATCGCAAACACCGGCTTCAGCCGGCGCTATACTTTCCGCGCTTCGCGGTCGTTGCCACGAAGGTCCGCATGGAGGCCCGATGCGTCGTCTGGTCGTCTTGTCTGTCGTGATCGCTGCGCTCGTGTGTCGGTCGGCACAGGCTGCGCCGCCACTCCCGCGCGTCGCTGGTCCCGTGGCAGTGACCGCCGATTCGTATCCCTTTGGTGCCGCCGATCACGAGCAGGTGCCCGAGGATCTCTCCAAGGTCGGCTACGTCGAGGAAGAGTTCCTGGTCTCGGGGACAGCGAACGTCTACGACTGGCCAGCCGCGGGCCCGGCCGTGGTCCGGACCGCGAACGCGCCCTATGTGACGCGCGTGCTCATCCGCCGCCCGGTCAACCGGGCACGGTTCAATGGGCGAGCGATCGTGGAGATGCTCAACCCGTCGAACCTGTTCGATCTCAATCTTGGCTGGGCGATCTCTCATCAGGAGCTGGTGCGTCAGGGCATGGTCTGGGTCGGCATCACCGCCAAGCCGGTCTCGGTCGTCACGCTGAAGCACTTCAATCCGACCCGCTACGCGTCGCTCTCGTGGGCGAACCCGCTGCCGCCCGACGACACGCGGAACTGCGGATCGGTGGCCGCAGACAGCGATCGGGCGACCGAAAACGGTCTGGTGTGGGACATCTTCACGCAGACCGGCGCGTGGCTGCGAAGCCGCGACGCATCGAATCCGTTGCTCTACGGGACCGCGGGGGCGATGCCGCATCCGGTGACGCAGCTGTACGCCTGGGGCTACTCGCAGACCGGTTCCTATCTCTACACCTACGCGAACGCCATTCATCCGCGCGTGGTCGCCGAGAACGGCCGCCCGATGTTTGACGCCTATCTCATTGCGGTGTCGAGCGGGCCGTCAGCCATCAACCAGTGCGCGGCCCCGGTCCCCGCCGGCGACGCGCGCCGCATGGTGCGGAATGCCGGTGTGCCGGTCGTGCGCGTCATGAGCCAGTCCGACTATCTCTCGGGAATTGCCGCGCGGCGTCCTGACAGCGACACGGCTCCAGACCTCTATCGCAACTACGAGATTGCGGGATCTGCCCACGCCACGCCAGACGAGCTCCGTTTTGCGGCGGCGCCCGCCGACATCGAACGTGGTGGCCGCGCGGTGCCGCCAATGGCGTGCACCGAAGGGCCGCGCAGCCGCTTTCCGAATGGTCCGGCGTTCAACGCGATCCTGCGCAACCTCGATACGTGGGTGAGAACCGGCGCGCCGGCGCCCAAGGTGAACCCGATCCTGGTCGAGCACAACGCTCCGGCACTCGATGCGTTCGGGAACGTGCTGGGCGGCATCCGTTCTCCGTTCGTCGATGTGCCGACCAGTCGCTGGTACGGCAACTCGACCGGCGCGTCGTTCTGCCGAATCGCCGGGCACGAGGAGCCGTTCGTGGCCGCGCGTCTCGCGTCGCTCTATCCGAGCGGCGCCGCCTATGTGAACGCGGTGGAGCAGAATGTGGCCACGCTGGTTGGCGCGCGTCTGTTGACCGCGGAAGACGGCCAGCTGCTGGTTGAGGAGGCGCGACTGTTCGCAAGGCAGCTGCCACCGGCGACGCGACCATGAACGGGTCGTGCGACGCTGCCGGAGAACGTCTGCAGAGGCGCGGACCGTTCAGGCCCGCGTTGACCGCGACCTTGCCGGGTCGCACTACGGAAGAAGGGCCCCAATGACTGTTCGTGCGCGACTCACCGGCACCCTCATCCTCGCTGCCGCGCTTGCCGTGGCTGGCGCGGCGTTTCGCCCGGCAGGCGTGCAGGGCGCCGAAGCGCTCGGCATCACGGCCGGCGCGTTTGTGGTCGAACCGCCCACCCTCATCAATCTGGGTTTCGAGTGGTACGTCGATGGCGACGCCAACCGCAACGCCAGCGTCGATGTGTCGTTTCGCCGGGTCGGTGATACGGCCTGGCGCCAGGCGCTGTCGCTGCTGCGGCTGAACGGTGAACGGATCAAGCAGGGGCAGCAGCTCGACGTCACCGTGCCCAATATGTTTGCCGGCAGCATCCTCGACCTCGAACCGGATACCGCCTACGAGGCGCAGTTCGTGATGAAGGACCCTGACGGCGTGACGGGACGGGCGCGATCGGTTGTGAACGTGCGGACGCGACCGGAGCCCACACCAGCGGCCGATGGCAAGACCTACCATGTCTATCCTCACGGCTTCACAGGGCAGAAGATCGAGCCGGCCTTCGAAGGGCTGATGTGTGCCTACAACCTCACCTGCGCCGGCACCGACTGGGCGACGGCCGGCCGGCCGCGCGTCAAGGCGGGTGACACCATTCTGGTGCACACCGGGGTCTACAAGTACAACCGGATGGAGTACACGAATGACCCCGCCGTCAATCGCACCGTGCCGCTCGATGGCACCTACTTTCTGACCGCCGACGGCACCGCCGAACGACCGATCGCGATCAAGAGCGCTGGCGACGGCGACGTGGTGTTCGACGGCGCCGGCAACTTCACGCTCTTCGACGTGCGCGCCGCCGACTTCACCTACTTTGAAGGGATCACGTTCCGCAACACCGAGTACGCGATTCTGGCGGGCACGCAGTTCCTTCTCGGCGCCAAGGGGCTGACGGTCAAGAAGAGCCGGTTCGAGAATGTGGGCGCCGGTGTCTGGACCAATTATTCAGGGTCGAGCAATTTCTATATCGCCGATAACACCTTCATCGGTCGCGACGATCCGGACCATGTGATGGGCTGGTCCGGCAACTTCTGGCAATCGTTCAATGGCGTTGACGGTCAGAAATTCCCGCCGGTCATGGCGTCGTACGTAGCCGTCAAGGTGTACGGCCCCGGCCATGTGGTGGCGTTCAATGCCGTCGCGAATTTTCACGATGGCATTGACATCGAGACCTATGGCAATCCCGACGGATCGGCGGTGGATGGCGGGCCGAGCTACCCGGGTCAGGAGTCGAGGCACCTGCGGCCGGTCGCCATCGATTTCTACAACAACCTGATGACGAACTTTCACGACAACCCGTTCGAGACCGACGGCGGCATGCACAACGTGCGCGTGATGCGGAACGTCATGCTGAACTCGGCCTCGCACGCCTTCTGCAACCAGCCGTCGATTGGCGGTCCCATCTACTGGATCCGGAACATCGGCTACCACCTGCCCGGTGGATCGACCCGACTCACCGGTGGATCGGCCGGCGTGCTCTTCTACAACAACACCATCCTGGCCGAAACATCGGCGGGCGCGGCCTCGAACGTCCACTGGCGCAACAATCTCTTTCTCGGCGAGAACGTCGCGCCGGCGATCTTCGCCGTGAACACCTTCACCAACTATTCATCGTCGGACTACAACGGCTTCCGTCCGAATCCGTCGGCACCGTTCTCGTTTGCCTGGAACTCACCTCCGCGCGCCACCGCGGCCGATTTCTCAGGATTTGCCAGACCCACCGGCACGCCGGTGTCCACGCTCGAGAATCGTCAGTTCAGGCAGATGTCGGACTACGCCGAGGCGACCGGCCAGGATCGGCACAGCCGCCTGGTCGACTACGACATTTTCGTGAATGTCCCGATGCTCGATGCGCAGGACAAGCGCACCGTGCAGCAGGTCGTGCGCGCCGATCGGCTCGATTTCAGGTTGAAGCCAGGGTCGGCCGCGGTCGACGGCGGCACCGTGTTGCCGAATATCACCGACGGCTACGGAGGGGCGGCGCCAGATCTCGGCGCCATCGAGTTGAACGCGGCGCCTCTGCAAGTCGGACCGCGCCCGTAGGTGGTGTCTTCGTGGCCGCCTTTGGGCGAGCTCGGCCGCGCCGGATCGCGTAGAGTAACCCCGTCCTGATCCGTGGAGGTTTCTATGAAAAATACCCTGCTTGCGTTGCTGATGATCGGTGCGTCGGTCCTGCCCGCGTCCGCTCAGACCGTCCCGACGTTACCGTTTGAATCCGTCCCCGATCCGCTGACGATGCCCGACGATGTGCATCTCGGTGAGATTGCCGGCGTGGCCGTGAACTCGAAGAAGCACGTGTTCGTCTTCTCGCGCGGCAATTCGGTGGGTCCGTCGTACATGGCCACCGCGGCGCAACTGCTCGAGTTCGACGAGAAGGGCAAGTTTGTGCGCGAGATTGGCAAGAACCTCTATGCCTGGTCGTACGCGCACGCCGTGCGCATCGACAAGGACGACAACATCTGGGTCGTCGACAAAGGGTCCGACATGATCCTGAAGATGAACCCCCAGGGCCGCGTGGTGTGGGTGTTCGGGCGCAAAGGCGAGGCGTCGCACTTCATGACGCCGCCCGATTACGCGTCGACCCTGACCGGCCTGCTCAACCGAGCGGGTGTGGCCATCACCACGCCGGCGAACAACAATCCACGCAATCCGGTGCCCGTGCACCGCGACAACGTCTTCAACCAGCCGACCGACGTGGCCTGGGACTCGAAGGGCAATTCGTACTTCTCGGACGGATACGTCAATTCCCGTGTCGGCAAGGCGAACGCCCGTGGCGAGTGGGTGGCGAGCTGGGGGTCGCTCGGTAGCGGGCCGGGGCAGTTCGACACGCCGCACGGCGTGGCGGTGTCGCCGGCCGACGAGGTGTATGTCGCCGATCGCGGCAACCGGCGCATCCAGGTGTTCGACACCGACGGCAAGTTCCTGCGTCAGTTCACCATCGACGTGCCGGTCCCGACCACCGGAAAGATCGTCTACGGCACGGAGCAGCCCAACGCCAAGACCGGATCGCAGGCGCCCGGCGCGCCGGATGCGCTCTGCATGACGCCTGGACCGAATCCGGTGCTGTTTGTCGGCGACCTCTATCCGAGCCGTGTCTACAAGGTGTCGCTCGAGGGCAAGCTGCTGGGCGTCTACGGACAGCCTGGACGTAACCTCGGAGAGTTCGGCTGGATTCACGCCATCGCCTGCCCGTCCGAGAACGAGATCTGGGTCGGCGAGCTGATCAACTGGCGCGTGCAGAAGCTGGTGATCAAGAACAACGGACGGAGCAGCTCGGGACGTTAGGATGCGATCAGGGGGCGGCTGGCCGGCGATCCTGTACACCGCGCGCACGGCGAACAGGGTCGGCTGGCGGCCGCTCTGGCGCGCCATGCGCAGCCGCAACACCTGCAAGACCTGCGCGCTCGGCATGGGTGGGCAGTTGGGCGGCATGGTCAATGAGGTGGGCCACTTTCCAGAGGTCTGCAAGAAGTCGCTGCAGGCCATGGCGTCCGACATGCAAGGCGCCATTTCGCGCGAGTTCTTTTCCCGCTACTCGATCGCCGCGCTGCGCACGCTGTCGCCACGCGAGCTCGACTCGTGCGGACGGCTGGTTGAGCCAATGTACGCCGCGCCAGGCGACACGCACTACCGGGCCGTTGGCTGGGAGGAGGCACTCGACCGCCTGGCGGGCGCCCTCAAGGCGGCCGGCGCCTCGCGCAGCTTCTTCTACGCCAGCGGTCGATCGTCGAACGAGGCAGGATTCCTGCTGCAGATGCTCGCCCGCCTTTTCGGCACCAACGACGTCAATAACTGTTCGTACTACTGTCATCAGGCCAGCGGCGTCGGGCTATCGTCGAGCCTGGGCGTTGGCACGGCCACCGTGCAGCTCGACGCGGTGGAGCAGTGCGATCTGTTCATCCTGATCGGTGGCAACCCGGCCTCGAACCATCCACGGCTGTTGCGGAGCCTGATGACCCTTCGCCGCCGCGGTGGCCGTGTCATCGTCATCAACCCGATGCGCGAGCCCGGGCTGGTGAATTTCCGCGTGCCGAGCGACGCGCGCAGCATGCTCTTCGGGACAGCGATTGCGAGCGACTACGTGCAGCCGCACATCGGTGGCGACATTGCGCTGCTCACAGGCATCGCCCGGCATGTGCTGGAACGCAAGGCGCAGCAGCACACGTTCATCGAGCAGCACACCGAACACTTCGCCGATTTTGAACGGCAGGTGCTCGGCACCGACTGGGACGAGATCGAACGATGCGCCGGCGTGTCGCGCCGCCAGATCGAGACCATCGCTGACCACTATGTGTCCGCGGCCAATGTCGTGATCGGTTGGACCATGGGCATCACGCACCATCTGCACGGCGTCGAGAACGTGCAGATGATTGCCAATCTTGCGCTGCTGCGCGGCATGGTCGGTCGTCCCCATGCCGGTCTGCTGCCGATTCGTGGGCACAGTAACGTGCAGGGCATCGGGTCGGTGGGCGTGAAACCGGAACTGAAGGGCGAGGCCCTGGATCGTTTCGAACGCCGCTTCGGCGTGGAACTGCCGCCCGCACCGGGCCTGGACACCATGGCCTGTGTCGAGGCATGCGATCGCGGCGAGAAGGACGTGGCGCTCTGCCTGGGTGGCAATCTGTTTGGCAGCAATCCGGACGCCACGTTTGCCACCGCGGCCCTGGCGAAGCTGACGATGGTGGCGTATCTGTCGACAACGCTGAACACCGGCCATGCCTGGGGCACCGGCCGCGAGACGTTGGTATTGCCCGTGCTGCCGCGCGACGAGGAACCGCAGCCGACGACGCAGGAGTCGATGTTCAGTTTCGTGCGATTGAGCGATGGCGGCCCGGCTCGCCATGCCGGTCCGCGCAGCGAAGTGTCAGTGCTCAGCGCGCTTGGACAGCGGCTGCTTGGTGACACCGCGTCGCTCGACTGGGGTGCGCTCGCGAACCATCAGCGCGTGCGCGAACTCATTGCCGAACTCATTCCTGGCCTGGAGCCGCTGGCGACGATCGCTGAAACGCGACGCGAGTTCCACATCGATGGGCGCCGCCTGGACACGCCGGCCTGCCGGACTTCCTCGGGGAAGGCACGATTTCACGCCGTGACGCTGCCATCGCCGCCGCCGACGACACCGAGTCAGCTCCGCGTGATGACCGTGCGATCGGAAGGGCAGTTCAACACCGTGGTGTACGACGAGGACGACCTCTATCGCGACCAGGATCGCCGCGACGTCATTCTGATGAGTCCTGAGGACATGGTGCGCCTGGGGCTTGTCGCGGATCAGCGCGTCACCGTTCGCAGTCGCGTCGGTGCAATGCCGGGACTCCTGGTGCGGCCGTTCGACATCCGGCCAGGCAACGCGGCAATGTACTACCCGGAGGCGAACGTACTGGTGCCTCGCGAGGTCGATCCGCAGTCGAAGACGCCGGCGTTCAAGTCGGTGCTCATCGACGTGATCGTGGGATAGGACTCACACGGGAGGACGGGAATGCCGATCATCGTCTGCCGACTGAAGAGCCTACCGCTCGCCACCTTCGCCGCGGCAGCGGCCCGGTCTCTGGCGATCAACCCAGCCAATGCCGACCACCGCAGGCGTGTCGCGCGAACGCCGGCCGGCCAACGAGGCGGCACGCCGCGTATTGCCGTGGTGGTGGGGCGGCGCTGGCCGACAACCGGGGTACGGCTCACGGTGTCGTTCCTGGACAATGCGCCGCGCGACCTCCGTGCCAGAATCCTGCGACACATGAACGCGTGGGGTGCGTCGGCGAATGTGGTGTTCAGGGAGACGCGTGGCATGGGACAAGTGCGCATTGCCAGGCTCGACGAGCCCGAGGACATGGCCGGCTACTGGTCGTACGTCGGTACCGAAATTCTCGATGTGCCCGACGACAAGCCGACGCTGAATCTCGAAGGGTTCACCATGCGGACCTCAGACGCCGAGTTTCGTCGAGTCGTGCGTCACGAAGCGGGCCACACGCTTGGATTCGACCACGAGCACATGCGCCGTGACATGGTGCAGCGGATCGATCGCGCCAAGGCGTTCGCCTATTTCGACCGCACCGAAGGGTGGACGCGTCACGAAATCGAGGAACAGGTGCTGACGCCGCTCGACGATGCAGCGATCATGGGCACGACGGAGAGTGATCCCCTGTCGATCATGTGTTACCAGTTGCCTGGGTCAATCATGAAAGACCGCAAGCCGATCAAGGGCGGGGCAGACATCAATCCGAAGGACCACGCCTTCGCGGCCGGCCTGTATCCGCCGCGTACCCGTAGGTAGCCGCCTGGGAACGGCTGTGATTGCGCTTGTCGCCCATTGATAGCACGATGGGGACTGTAGACGGAACGGAGGCGAACACTGACTGCGCGGCGCTCCATCGTCGTGACGACGCTCGTGGCTGGCCTGACAATCTCTGCAGCCGCGGCCGGCGGTCGCGCGCCTCGGCCGATTGCCGGTGGTATCTTCGAGGCCTCGGGCATCGTCCAGGTGCCGCACACCACCGGCGCCCTGTTTGTTGACGATGGCCGCACGCGTGAGGTGTTCTGGATCGACCTGGCGACCGATGGGAGCCAGCGTGGAGGTGTGGTGCCGGTGTTTCTCCCTGGTGCCGACATCACCGACCTTGAAGGGATCACCGCACACGACTCATGGTTCTATGTGGTCGGTTCACAGTCGAAGAGCGTCGGCTTCGACGGCGACGGGCTGGTGCGCTTCAGATTCGATGCGGCGACGCGGCGGGCCAGCCAGGTACAAACGGTGCGCGGTCTGAAGATGTGGTTGGCGGCCCACGTGGCGGAACTGCGCGGTGCGGCGCAACGCATTGGCGACGAGGCGCTCAACATCGAGGCGATTGCCTGGGATCCGC
>CADEEX010000056.1:0-2248 GCA_902826465.1 uncultured Acidobacteriota bacterium | reverse complement strand
CTTGGTCTGAGGGCACCCGTGGTCAACGGCAGCGCGCTCGTGATTCCACTGAAGTTCCGCGATGCGTCTGCGCCACTGACGTTGGCCAACCTGTACGTGGACGGCAAGGCCATGCGTCTGCCGTTGCAGGGCGCCGGCATCCGCAGTCTCGAGTACGACGAGCACGCGAGGGCATTTCGGCTGATCACGGGATCTGGCGTGAATGCCGAGACGCGCGACTTCCGTGTCCTGCAATGGAACGGTCTCGAGGGGGCCGGCGTTGAGCTACGGGAACTCGCGAGATTTCCGCGCCGCCTCAAGCCCGAAGGCATTGCGTCCGGTCTGCTGAATGGTCAGCGCGCCGGGCTGGTCGTGTTCGATACCAGCCGTTTCGCCTTCATCGAGTAGCCCCGCGCCAGCCACCGCTCTCGTCGCGCCTTCAACACGGTCCACCGGTCCATAAGCCACGCGTTCGTCTTGAAGGGCGGCGGTACAATCTCCGCCACCGTGCGTGTGTTGCTCTGGATCCTGCTGCTGGCTGGCGCAGCGCTGTCGCTCTACCTGTCTTACGGCCTCGCGACTCACACCCTGATGGTCGGCAGTCGGGACGGTCGCTGGGTCTACGGTTACATGCAGCCGCTGTCGATTCGCATCGGCATCGTCTATGTCGTGGCCCTGGCTCTCATGCTGTTCCTGTTGCGTGCCTCCAATCGTCCCGGATGGGCCGGCGAGCTTGGTGTGGTCGCGGTGTGGTTCGCTGCGGCGCTGGTGATTCAGGCGCTCGTCTGCTGGCTGGCTCCGTTTGGTTTCGAGAAGATCTTTCTCAGCGACGGTGCCAATTCGTTCAACAGCGTGGCGTCACGCTTCACGCCGGCGACGATGCTTGGCGATTTCGAGCGGGCGCGGACGTTCTGGCCGCCGCACGGGCAGAGCAACATGCCGGGCAAGGCCATCCTTGTCTATTGGCTCCGACAACTGTCGAAAGATCCGCTCGTCCTGGCGTGGCTGGTGGTGGTCGTGTCGAACATCGGCGGACTGTTTCTGTACGGTATTGCCCGCGACCTGTTCGACCGTGAGACCGCACTCTACGCCTTCGTCCTCTACCTCGTCACGCCTGGCAAGATGTTCTTCTTTCCGCTGCTGAACACGGCCACACCGCTGGTGGTGTTCCTCGCCACCTGGCTGTTCGTCAGGTGGCAGCGCACGAGGAATCCGATCTACGCGGTGCTGCTCGGGCCGGCCATTTACGCCATCGTGCTGTTCGAGCCGCTCGGGCTTGCCGTTGGCGGGCTATTGCTGTTTCTGATGGCCTGGGGCTTCTCGCGCGGAATGATGCGAGGGCGAAGCTTCGTATGGCAGGGCACGCTTGCCGTCGCCGCCTTCGGGGCCACCTACGCGTGGATGTACTCGCGCTTCCGGTTCGACCTGCTGGCGATTGTTCGCCTCCTCGCCGCCGACGCACAGCGCTTCAACGTTGAGGCGCTGCGGCCGTACGACGTGTGGGTGCGGCAGAACCTGTTCGATTTCGTGATCGCTGCGGGCGCCTGTCAGGCGGTGCTGCTTATGGCGGCGATCGTGTCAGGTCTTGGCAGCGGCGGGTCGATTCGCGACCGGCTGTCGAAGCCGGCCGTCCTGGTGTCGCTCGGCCTTGCGTTCACGCTCGGCGCGACGGATCTCATCGGGATCAACCGTGGTGAAGTGGTTCGCCTGTGGATCTTCCTCGCCTGCGCCTGGCAGTTGCCGGCCGCGTATGTGGCGGCGCAGCTCAATCACCGTCTGGCGTTCGCGCTCGTGCTCGCCGTGACGCTGCTGCACGACGTGCTCGGCACGGCGATGATTGGCTTCATCCTTCCGGGCTAACGCGTCTCGTCGTCACGCGGCCTTCAGCCTGCGTCGGCCGCGAACCTTTCGGATTGCGCTACGGCGTCGTCACCTTCCGGTGAGCGTCGAAGAACCTGAACAGTGCCGGGAACTGCGGCGCGACGACGTTGCCATGGTTGCCGCCGGGCACCTCGGTATAGGTCACCTCGACCCCCAGGTCCTTCATCTTCGCGACCATGCCGCGCGAGCCACGCACGTTCACTGTGGGGTCGTTGTCGCCATGCACCACGAACTGCGGCAGGTGCTTCATGCGCTCCACGGAGTCGGGCGAGCCAGACCCCGAGAACGGGGCAATGGCCGCCCAGATGTCCGGATACTTGGCGGCGATCTTCCACGTGCCGATCGCGCCCAGCGAGTGGCCCGTCAGGTAAATGCGGGCAGGATCGAT
>CADEEX010000055.1:9044-15740 GCA_902826465.1 uncultured Acidobacteriota bacterium | reverse complement strand
TCGGGTGGCGTCGTCGTGGATGGTCGGCGCTGTTCCCGATCTGTGTCCGTTGAGTCGTGAGGTGGCGCCAGTGCTCCGTCGGGGCGGCCACTTTGTGTATTCGGACTTTCACCCCCTGTCGTCGGCACGGCGCTGGCGGCGAACCTTCCGCAGCGTCGATGGACGGGACGTGGAGTTGCCGTACTGCCCGCATGCCCTCGAGGACCATCAACGCGCGCTGGGCGATGCGGGGTTCGAGATCCGCGCCGTCAGGGAGCCGCGCGTGGCGGGGCAGCGCGAGCCGGCCGTGATTGTGTTTCATGCGATACGCGACGCGGGTTCGTCGCGAGGCGCGTGACGCTGTCCTGGAAGCGCCCTGTCACGCTGGTCAACGGCCGCATCGTCACGGCCGACGGCGAGGCGGACTCTCTCCGCTTCGGAACGGACATTATCGCGATCGGCGAGAGGCCACATGCAGGCGATGGCGTGATCGATGTCGACGGCGCGTTCGTGCTGCCGGGTCTGATCAATGCGCACGAACACCTCGAGCTGAATCACTACGGGGCACTGCCCACAGGGGGGCCGTACCGGAATGCCAGCGAGTGGATCGATGCCATGCGTCCACGGCTGCGAGCTGACGGCGCGATTCGCGCGAACAGTCGGTTCCCGCTCGCCGATCGTCTGTTCATCGGCGGACTGAAGAACCTGTTGGCCGGGGTCACCCTGGTGGCGCACCACAATCCGCCCTATCCGGGACTGGCACGGGTCGTTCCGGTGCGCGTGCTGCAGCCCTATGCATGGGCGCACTCGTTCGCGCTCGAGGGGCACCCCGTCGGTGCCGGCGGCGAGCCGGGGCCCCGTGTGGCGCAGACGTGTCATCGCGCCGGAGAGAATGTGCCCTTCTTCGTGCACGCGGCGGAGGGGATCGATCGTGCGGCCGAAGCCGAGATCGATCGTCTCGATGCGGCGGGCTGTCTGAGGGCAACGACGGTGCTGGTGCACGGCGTCGCGATGACGGACGTCGGCTGGCGGCGTGCCTCGAGCACCGGCACGAGCCTGGTGTGGTGTCCCCAGTCCAATCGGGCGTTGTTTGGAGCGACGATTCCGGTGCGCGCCTTTCTCGATACACCTGGCGACGCCTGGCGGCGCCTCTGCCTCGGCACCGACTCCCGACTCACCGGCGCGCGCGATCTGCTCGAGGAACTGCGGGTGGCGCAAGCCATGACGGCGGTGACCGCCGAGGAACTGCTGCGGATGGTGACGTCCTCGGCGGCGGACGTGCTGCGCACGCGCCGCAGTGGGCGCCGCGGAAGAGGCGCGCCTGCGGACCTGACGATGATTCCGGCGTCGGCAGCCGACGCAGCCTCTTCGCTCGTCTCGACGAGGCGATCGGAGGTGCGCGCGGTGATTGTCGGCGGCACCCCGATGGTGGCTGACCCGCGCGTCGGTTCGCTGTTTCCGGCACGGCGAACCGCCGCGTCGCCGATTCGCGTCGACGGGATCGAGAAGCTGGCGAACGCGGCGCTGGTACGCCGGATGGCACGCTGTCCCATTGCCGAACCCGGAGTGACATGCGGTTCCTGAGTCGCGCGCGGGTGCTGCCGGACGGCGCGGCGGACTTCAATCGATTCGTGGCAGGAAGGCGTGTGGTTGTGGTCGGGCCCGCCCGGACGCTGCTTGGTCAGGGACGCGGCGCCGAGATTGACGGGTACGACGTCGTGGTCCGCCTGAACCAGGCCTGCGGTGCGCCGGAGCCGGCGGCGCCTGCCGACGTCGGGGCGCGCACGGATATCTGCTATGCGAACCAGGTGGTGCTGCGGCAGGAGTTGCTCGCGGACGCGGCTCGGCGGGAACGCTTTCTTTACGGTTGTGCCCACGCTGGTGTGCGGTTCGTGGTCTGCACCAACAACAGCTTGAGCTTCGAGCCGACCGGTCCGCCGCGAGCGTGGTGTCCAGCGATCGATCGGCGAGTGCTGCCTGACGTGGCGGCGCGGCTGCGGCTGGGCGGAGAGGGAGCCCGCCTGCGAGTGGTGTATAGCGCGAGCTGGTTTCTGCACCGATGGCTCGACGGGCACTGGGCGCGCACCGGCTTCGTCGCGCTGTTCGACCTGCTCATGGCCGATCCGGCGCTGCTCCACGTCGCCGGCATGACGTTCTACCATGGCGGCGGCCACGTGCTGGCACCGGCGCATGCGGAGTTGTCCCCCCGCGGTAATCGTGATGGTTCCTCGTCCATCGCCACGTCGGGCCGAGGACATGATTCAACGCTCGAGCTCGAGGCGATGCGTTGGCTGAGACGATGCTTCGCGCGGCAGGTGACCGTCGACGACGAGTTGGAGAGGCTTCTAAGATAGACTACCGCTCCGACACCCTTGCCGACACCTGCCGTCCACATCGAGCGCTTCGCATATCACGGAGCCGGCCTGATCGACGAGGTGCGAGGCGTGTCGTCGGCCCCGCATCTGTTCTTCCTGCACGGATGGGCCAGCAACCGTGAGAGCCTGCGTGGCGTCGCGACGTTGTTCGAACATACGCACACAGTGCACCTCATCGATCTGCCCGGCTTTGGCGAGGCGATCTCGCCGCCGGACGACTGGGGCACGATTCAGTACACCGATCTCGTGCAGCAGTACATCCTCGAGAAGATCAGCGGGCCGGTGGTGCTCATTGGCCACTCGTTTGGCGGGCGGGTCAGCATCAGGTTGGCGGCCCGCCATCTGCCCTCGATTCGAGGTCTGGTGCTGATGGGGGTACCCGGGTTACCCCAGCCGGCATTCACAGCGCGCGGGCTTCGGCGTTGGGGGATTCGGACGCTCCGCAAGCTGCTGATCGCCGTGAAGCCGGTGATTGGTGCACGCGGTCTCGACTGGCACACCCGTACCTATGGTTCGCGCGACTACCTGGCCGCCGGTGCGATGCGATCGGTGCTGGTGCGTGTGGTGAACGAGAACCTGACCGAAAGCGCCGAAGCCATCGCCTGCCCGACGCTGCTCGTCTGGGGGACCGACGATCACGAGACGCCGATGTGGCTGGCCGAGCGCTACCGCGCGATCCTCGGCAGCCGCGCCACGCTCCAGGTGTTGCCGCACAAGGATCACTTCGCGTTCCTCGGCACCGGTGCCCATCTGTGCGGGTTCAAGATTCGGACGTGGCTGGAGGCGACCGCCCTTGGATAGCTTTTGGCCGTGGTTGCCGCTCCTGGCGGTTGCACAGCTCTATCTGACGTGGCGGCGCACACTGGGGTACCTGCGCTACTTTCAGCAGGAAGGCTACGAACACCTGCGCTTTCTCCGTTGGGCCAATGTCAGGCCGTTCACCGACCCTGCGTTCTGGCTGGCCGTGGCCACCGCCTTTCTGGCGTTGTGGTTTCCGCGCCTGTCCGCCTCGCTTTATGGCGGCGGCGCCGTCCTCTTCGCGGTGCTGCAGCCGGCCCCCCGGCGGTCGGGCAAGATACCGCTGCGTCTCACCTGGCGGGCGTGGCGCGTCTTGAGCCTCTCGCAGATCGTCGCCTTCGTGACCTGGATCGTTCTGACGAACCTGTTCGTGCGGGCCGACCTGCAGGCACCTCTGCTCGGCGCGGCCTTTCTCCTCGCGCTGGTGCCGCTGGTGATGATCACGGCCAACGCGATGCTGATCCCCTACGAACAGCAGACGCAGCGAGGCTACGAGGCTGCCGCCGTGCGCCAGTTGGCCGTCGTCAAGCCGCAGGTGATTGGCATTACCGGCAGCTACGGGAAGAGCAGTTCGAAGTCGATGCTCGCACATATGCTGCAGTTCGAGGCGCCGACCCTGGCGGCGTCCGGCAGCATCAACACGCTCATGGGTGTGACGCGCCACGTGCGCGAAGAACTCGTGCGCGGCCACAAGTACATGGTCGTCGAGATGGGCGCCTTCAAGACCGGATCGATCAAGCGACTGTGTCAGTTGACCCCGCCTTCAGCTGGCCTGATTACCGCGGTCGGCGACATGCACCTCGAGCGCTTTGGTTCGACCGACGCCATCATCCGCGCGAAAGGGGAGCTCGCTGAGGCGATACCCGCCGGAGGTCTGCTGGTGGTGAACGCTGACAGTCCTGGAGCGCTCGTGATCGCGCGCAAGACCACCCACTGCAAGGTGGTGCTCTACGGCGAGACGTCAACGGAGGCGCTGGCGACGCGGCTCGAAGACGTCAGGTTTACGAAGAAGGGGACCGCCTTCACGCTTCGCACCGCCGACCAGACGTACTCCTGCTTCACACCGGTGCTCGGGCGTCCAATCGTGCTGAACCTTGCCGGTGCGTTTACACTCGCGACGGCCATGGGCGTGCGGCCCGATGTCGCGGTCGCGGCGATGCGCACGCTGCGGCCAGTGTCGAACCGGCTCGAGGTTGTCGAAGACCGTGGTGTGACCTGGATTCGCGACGCGTACAACTCGAATCAGTTCGGATTCCGCGCGGCGCTCGAAGTGGCGGCGGCGTTGCCGGTGGCTCGCCGCTTCCTGGCCACCCCAGGGTGCATCGAGCTGGGCACACAGCAGTTCGACGTCAATCGCGCCTTGTCGCGAGAGGCGGCGACTGTCTGCGACAACACCGTCGTCGTCGCTGACATGAATCGCGACGCGTTCGTGTCCGGGCACCGCGATGCCAGTCGCGAATCGCGACTGGTGGCGGTGGCGAATCGGGCCGAGGCGTTTCGCTGGATCAACGACCACGTCGAGGACGGCGACCTTGTCATTCTCGAGAACGACTTGCCCGATCTCTACGAGCGCGCCGCGGGACTGTTCTGGAAGGAACGTTCAACACCAGCGAGGACGTCATGAGTCTCGACGACCGCCGCACGGTGGCGGTGCTGTTCGGTGGGCGCTCCCTCGAGCACGACGTCTCCGTCGTCAGCGGATTGCAGATCGTGCATGCCCTCGACCCGGACCGATTCCGACCGTTGCCGGTGTACATCGACCAGTCAACGCGGTGGTGGATTGGCGACATTCTCTGGCAGACGGAGCACTTCAAGGGCGGTGGACCCGATCGATCGAAGTTGATCGAAGTCACCGTGTCGGCAGGGTTCGGCACATCGCAACTGACGCCAGTCGGCGGTGTGCCAGGCATCGCGCATCCGCCCGTGACGGTCGACTGCTTCGTGCCGGTGCTCCATGGAACGTTCGGCGAAGACGGCTGCGTACAGGGACTGCTCGAGCTGGGCGGCTGTGCCTATGTCGGCTGCGGTGTCCTGGCGTCGGCCGTGGGCATGAACAAGCGCGTGACCAAGGTGGTGGCTGCCCAGGCGGGCGTGCCGGTCGTGCCATGGGTGTCGACCCCACGCGCGGTGCTCGACCGCGGGGCCGCGTGGCTCTCGGCGCTTCCGGCCGAGGTCGGCGAGACACTGGGCTGGCCCGTCATTGTGAAGCCGTGCAACCTCGGGTCGAGCGCAGGCGTTTCGACGGCGGCCAATGGTGACGAACTCGTTGCCGGCGTGCTGAAGGTGTTCGAGTACGACGTTGAAGCGCTGATCGAGCCGTTCATTACCAACCGACTCGAAATCAACGTCGCCGTCGTCGGTCTCGACGAACCGGTGGCGTCGGTCACCGAGATGCCGGTCACGAGTCAGGCGTCGCCGTTGACGTTCAGCGAAAAATACAAGAAGCAGGGGCGAAAGAGCGTCGGGACCAGTGAAGGCATGGCGAGCGCGCTGCGCGTCCTCGACCCGGATGATCTGCCGATCGAGCTCCGCCAGCGGGCGCAGGAGTACGCGAAGACTGTATTCTCCGTGCTCGGCTGTGAGGGGATCTCGAGAATTGATTTCCTGATCAATGCCGATTCCGGAGAGCTGTTCTTCAACGAAATCAACACCCTGCCCGGTTCGCTCGCGTTCTATCTCTGGTCTGCGGCGCCGCACTACTGGACGATTACGGAACTGCTGTCCCGGCTCGTCGAGAGAGCCGAGCGGCTCAGGGCCATGAAGCGGGGCCTGCAGCGGCAGCCACCACCGGAACTGCGGCTCTTGTCCTGAGTTGTCGCGTTACCGGGCATGACACAGACACAGATCAAGGTTGCCGTCGTGCTTTCGTTGTTGTTCGGCGCGGTCGGCGGACGGTACATAGACGCCGCTGCAGGTGCCACGGCCTCAGGAACGGCGATGGTCGATGGCCGTACGTATCCGTTCAGCGGCACGGCCGAGTGCACGTATACGGCGGACGGTTCGATATACGACGTGCCCGCGGCGATCTGGCATGCCTCGCTGTCGCCCTCAGGCGGAGCGGTGTCACACGTGAACGCCACCATCTTTCAGACCCGTACTGGCGCGCCACAAGTGACCATGACGCTGACGGTCGGGCAGCGGCAGTATCAGGTGGCCACGGTGAAGGGTGGGGCCTCGAGGGGCACGGCCGTGGCGAAGGGTGAGCGCAACGGCGCCGGCGGTTCGCTGACCATCGAGGGGCGCACGGCCGCCGGGCAGACCATCGCGCTGACGGTGGCGTGCAGTGGGTTCGCGCCGCCGGAAGACAATGGCTGAGTCGAAGCGCCCTGCGGGCGTCAAGTCGCGGTTCCGCGCCATGGCGTTGGCGCTCGAGGGGGCCGAAGAACGCGCGCACATGGGACATCCGGACTTCCGCGCCGCCGGTCGCGTCTTTGCCTCGATCAAGCCCGGCGGGCTTGGCGGAGCGCTGAAGCTGACACCCGAGCAGCAGCACGAAGCCATTGCCGCATCGCCGCAGGTATTTGTTGCAGAGAATGGCGCCTGG
>CADEEX010000055.1:0-9034 GCA_902826465.1 uncultured Acidobacteriota bacterium | reverse complement strand
CTGGCGTGGCGCAACGTCACGCGGCCCGCACCTCGCAAGCGGCGCTAAGGCGCCACATCCCAACATCGCCACCTCTCCATGCCTGCCTCGCTGACGACCACACGCCTGTCGCTCAGGCCGTGGCGGGTCGATGACCGTGAACCCTTCGCGGCGCTCAACGCGGACCCGGTCGTGATGGCCCACTTCGTGTCTCTGCTCTCACGCCAGCAGAGCGACATCGTCGTCGATCGCATCGAACAGCACTTTGAGCGGCACGGCTTTGGTCTCTGGGCCGTCGAAATCCCTGGCATTACATCGTTTGCGGGATTTATCGGGCTGAACGTTCCTGCGTTCGAGGCGCCGTTCATGCCGTGCGTGGAAGTGGGCTGGCGTCTGGCCCGCGCCTACTGGGGATCCGGTTACGCGACGGAGGGCGCCACCGCGGCGATGGCGTTCGGATTCACGTCGCTGGGCCTCAGTGAAATTGTCTCGTTCACGGTGCCAGGCAACGCGCGCTCTCGACGCGTGATGGAAAAGCTTGGGATGTCGCGTACGTCCGCCGACGACTTCGATCATCCAGCGTTGCCGAGCGGGCACCCGTTACGGCGACACGTGTTGTATCGACGTCGCCGCGCGGACGTTCATGCCCGCGACTGACACGGTGTCGCCGCCCGCCGGTATCTAGTACCGGCGCTTCTGCTGGCGCAGGATGTCGAACTTCGCCGTGTCGGCAATCGCCATCACGGCCATGACGCCGGCCTGCACCGGATCGGAAACGACCAGGTCGGCCACGTCGGGCACGCTGCCAGCCATGTTGAGGGAGATCACCCGCAAGCCCTTTTCCCGGACCTCTTCGACGGCACGAGCGATGTCGCCTCCCATGATCGACCCCGCCAGCACCAGCAGCTTGACGCGCGGCAGTCGTACCACGGCGCGCACGGCACCGGCAAGATTCTCTTCGCCGACCAGAGGAATGGTGTCGACCGAAATGCGCTCGCCACGGATGTTGTGGCGGTCGGCCTCGCTGATGGCCCCAAGCGCCACCTGTCCCACCTGCGCACCGCCGCCCATGATGACGACGCGCTTGCCGTAGATGCGGGAGAACGAGATGGTCAACTCGACGTGCAGGACGCCGGTGACCGCCCTGAGATCGCTCGACAGGGCATCCGCCTCGGCATCACACGAAAACTCGAAATAGATCTCGGCGTCGCGGTCCGGATGCGAGATCAGATCGACGTGCGTAATGTTGGCCCGATGGTCGGCGAGCACCCGGGTGAGTCCGAACAGAATGCCAGGCTGATTGGCGACGGTGGTCAGAACGGCGAAACTGGCCATAGAGCCCGTCACTGTACCACGACCCTTCGCGCTCAGCCCCGCGCGACTTCCGTCCGCGTCCACATCCCGGTCTCCGTCTTCGTCTTCGTCCCTAACTCTGGCCCCGTCTCTGTCTCTGTCTCCGTCCCTAACTCCCGTCCCTGACGACGCGGCACGACTCGATGTCGAACGTCACCGCACCGAGACTGAGCGTCGTCTGATCGCGAAGGCTGCCGACAAACGAAAGGAAGCGCTCGACATCGCGCGCGTTGCTGGCAATGCCGAACGACACGCGCACCGCGCCGGCGCTCTTGCCGGTCCCCCGCTCGACCATCAACTGCAGGAAGCGAGACAGCGTCACCTCGTTGCCGAGGGAGGCCGCTGCCTGCATGTCGTCGGCGGTGAGCCCTTCGGCGGCCTCGCCCGCGCCGGGATTGCAGAAACATCCTGTGCGCAACGAGATACGCCGCTCGCCGGCCAGTTCCTCGATGCGGCGGTAGTCAATCAACCCGCCAGCAGGGTCGTAGCAGTTGAAGGTCACCGTGCCACCCCGCTCGATGGTGGTTGCCGGACCATAGATGCGAACCATCGGCTTGCCGTTGCTGTGACGCAGTGCCAGCAACGCCGTGAGCAGATGGTCGGTCAGGCAGCGGACGCGGCGATTGATGACGTCGATGCCGACCGCATCCAGATACTCGAGGCCGATCCGTACCGCCGGCACGTTCAAGTAGTTGAGCGTGCCGTCTTCAAATCCTGCTTCGCCGGGCGACAGAACGTGTCGGCGCCCTTGCACCGTGGCGAAGTTCACCGTGCCGCCGGAAAACGATGGCCGGCACAGCCGCGCCAGTGCTGAACGCCTGGCGATGAGACAACCGACGCCAGTCGGGTAGCCGAACATCTTGTAGAAGGAAATCGTGATGAACTCAGGCGACACGACGTCCAGCTCGAGTCTGTTGCTGGGTACGAAGGCGGCGGCGTCGAGCAGGACGTCCCATCCGTGGCGGTGCGCCTCCTCGATCAGTCACAGCGGATGCTTCACACCGGAGAAATTTGATTGCGCCGGGAAGACGAACAGGCGCGGCGCGGCGCCACGCGCGGTGCTCAGATGGGTTCGTAAGGCCGCGAGGTCGAGGCGCAGGTCGGGCACCGTCAGGGGCGAATAGTCGACGACGGCTCCGCGTGCCGTGGCGAACTCGCGGATGCCGTTCACCGAGTTGTGGTTGTCGAAGGTCAGTAAGAGTCTCCCGTCCGGTGAGAACGGGTAACTCTCGCCAACCAGCTTCAGTGCGGCGCTGGCGTTGGCGGTGAACACGGCCGTGTACTCGTCGCCTGCGTGGAAGAACTCGAGCACGGCGTGCCTCGCATCTTCCACAAGTCGCGTCGCTGCCGAAGAGGCCAGGCTGGCCGAGTGCGGATTGCCAAGCACCGACTGTGACAGCAGCTCGAGATGACGGCGAAGCTGCGAGTCGCTGTGCAGTCCGGCGCCCGTGTAGTCAAGGTAGACGTGTTCGCTGGCGTCGAGCCGTGCGTATTCCCGTCGGCGCAGGTCGTCAAGGGCTCGAGTGGCGAGATAGTCGGGATCCTGGTCGAGCGCGGTCATGGGTGTACCTCATTGTCGCGCGTCAGCGGGTAAGATGCGACCATGACACTCCTCGACCTGGTGCGCGGCAAGACCTTCGACGATTTCCTTCTGGCGCCGCAACTTGGCATTGTGGCGAGTCGCGATCCCGAGGCGATCGACCTGAGTACCCGGTTCTCGGAACACCTCACCATCAGCCGGCCCCTGGTCTCGGCCAACATGGACACCATCACAAGGGCCGCCATGGCCGTCGTGCTGGCCGAAGAGGGGGGCATCGGTGTCATCGACCGTGGATTCCGCGCCGGCGAGATCGGGCCGCAGGTGGCCGAGGTGACGGCCGTCAAGCGGACCCAGCACGGCGTGATTCTCGATCCGCACACGGTCGGCGTCGACCGTGGCGTTGATGAGGCGCGACGGATCATGAAGCGCACGGGCGTGGGGACGCTCGCGGTGGTCGACGAACAGCGGGTCTTGCGCGGGTTGCTGACCGAACGCGACGTCCGGTTCGTGTCCGCAGACAAGCCCGTGAGCGAACGGATGACTCCTCGTGAGCGGCTGGTGGTGCATGTCGGCGCCATCGGATTCGCCGAGGCCGAAGCGCTCATGGTGCTGCACAAGATCAAGAAGTTGCCGCTGTTGAATGCCGACGGGACCGTGCTCGGCCTCATGACGGCGAAGGATCTGACGAATCATCAACGCCACCCGTTTGCCACGCGCGACCCCCAGGGTCGCCTCCGCGTCGCGGCTGCCGTTGGTGCGACCGGCGACTATCTCGAACGCACGGCAGAAGTGCTGCGGGCCGGTGCCGACGCGATCGTCATCGACATCGCGCATGGCCATTCGCTCATCATGGACAAGGCGATTGCGCAGATTCGCGGCCGCTTCGGCGATGTCGAACTGATTGCCGGCAACGTGGCGACTGAAGACGGCGCGCGGTTCCTGGTCGATCGCGGCGTCAATGGGGTCAAGGTGGGGATTGGCCCTGGGGGAGGATGCACCACCAGGCTCACGACCAACTTCGGGGTGCCGCAGGTAGAGGCGCTCGTGCGCGCCCGGATCGGTGCCGGCGATCGGGTGCCGCTCATCGCCGACGGCGGCATCAAGCGCGACGGTGGTATCGCCCTGGGCCTGTTGTTCGGTGGCGACTCGGTGATGTTGGGCAGCGCGTTCGCCGGGACCGCCGAGACACCGGGAGACATCGTGCTGAAGCCGGTGCTGGTGTCCGAGTCGCAGAAGATCGTGCAGGTGCCCTTCAAGGTGTTCCGGGGCATGGCGTCGGTGTCGGCGGTGAGGGAACGGCTCGAACTCGAGGAGGCGGACGCTCAGGAAGTGGAGGCGTTCGGCGCCGAGGGGCTGGAAGTGAGTGTGCCGGCACGTGGATCGGTGCGGGCCGTCATCCACAACATGCTGAAACACCTCTGTTCATCCATCAGTTACGGTGGGGCGTCGAGCCTTGTCGATCTGCGGCAGCGTTTCTCGGCCGATCCGGTCCGATATCTTGGATCGTTGAGCGATGCGTCCAGAATTGAGTCGTTTCATCGCTGATCCGGTCTGGACTCTTCCCGCGCGCACGGACACACTGAGTATTGTCAGCCGGAACGAGCGAGTGGTTCCGCAATAGGGGCGCGCACCGTGCGCGCCTTGTCTGTGTACAGGAGAGTGCATGAAGAGTCGTTTGCTTGCAATGTCGTTGTTGGCGGTGGTGATGGTGTTCGGTGGAGCGCAGAGCGCGGCCGCGCAGGATGGTCTGCAGCTTGGTGCGTCGTACGACTTCTTCTATCGCGAGTTCGAAGAGACCAGCGCGGCCGGCGCGCACTTCGACGTCGCCAAGTCCCTTGGTAGCTTTAGCGTGCTCGGCGAAATCGGCTTCAACGATTACGACGGCGCGACGGTGTCGTCGTATCAGGGCGGGCTCCGCTTCCCGTTCGGTGCCTCGACCGCCTCGGCCCGGCCGTTTGCGCAGGTCACCACCGGTCTGTGGCGCTGCTGCGACACGAACGCGTTCGTGCTGCAGCCAGGCGCAGGCGTGGAGTTCGGCTCGAGCGCCAAGGTGAAGTACCGCGTCCAGTTCGACTACCGCTGGCTGCGCGCTGACGGCGACAACGAGAGCGCCGTGCGCGCCAGCGCGGGCGTCGTCTTCAACCTCGGTAACTAATCAGTAGGGCTCGGCCACTGAGACGCGGAGGCACTGGGTAGCAACTCTCGGTGACTCCGTGTCTCTGTGGCTTGCCTTGCGACGCCGCTGTCTTCAGGCGGTGGCCTTCCAGGGCTCGAACGCGTTCTCCACTCCCCGCAAGGCCGGCGCCAGTTCCGGCATGTGACGCGTGATCACGGCCAGCATCGACGTCTTCCGCAGGTAGTCCAGCCCGTATTCCGTATACATCTCCGCCCGGTAGTCGTCGGTGAAGAAGCGGTCGCTCTTGAGGCGGCGTGACGCCATCAGGACGAAGATCCGGAAGGCCGTTTCGCTGAAGCCGAAGCCCGCGGGCAGCGGTTCTGCAAACAGGCCGGTCATCAGATCGACCTTGCTGAGATCGTTGTTGTAGACGGTCTTGAGCTGGCGCCGCCATTCCACGTTCTCGGTCAGCTCATCGAACGATTTCACCGGGTCCTTGTGGAGCAGGCGGCGGAACTCGTTGTAGCGGGGGACACCGCGCTCGCGATCACGGAAGACATCGACCGCCGCCAGGTCGAGGTGCTCGCCATCGTCGCGCGTCAGATTCTGCAGGTGCTTCGGGTAGTTGTGCAGCGTGATGGCGCCGGGATGCAGACGCCCGAACGAGTAGAACAGGTCCGTCATCGAGATCCGGTTGGCGACCCCGGGTGTCTTCCGCCCCGACATCTCGGGCAGCTGAATGGTTTCGATCGCGCTGTCGTCAGCCAGACGCCGCATCAGTACTTCGTCGGGAATCAGCGGATGCATGCGGTAGACCGACACGAATTCCTCGGTCAACGCATAGGGCGCTGAGTGATGGTCGGCGTGCGATCCGACGATGCCGCCCAGAATTTCCTTGTCGTCGAGGAACGTGAAGACGTCCTGCAACTCATCGCCGGAGAGTCCGTACCAGTTCACCTGCATTGCCAGCTTGATCACCGGGTGGGGCACAATCGCCGGGGTCCACTCAACCGTGTGGATCTTCGCCATCAGGGCCGAGTTGATCAGCTGTGCCTGCCGATAGAGCTGGCTGTCGTTCCAGGTCGGGTGCTGCTTCGCGAGTTCGTCGCACAGATAGTTGTGCTCCAGAGTGAACAGCGTGTGGAGCATGGCCAGGCCGATCCACCAGTTGTCGGTGAATCCGCTCAAATGCAGACCAGTCGCGGTATCGACCGGCAGGAGCTTCGTTCCCTCCACGCGCAGCTTCCCGCCTTCGCCGAGGCGGAGGCGAGCCGCCACCACGGGGTCTGACCCATAAATCTGCGACCCGTCCCACCAGTGGCCGTTCGGGTTGGCGTAGGCCGGGGGGCGGGTCGATCCGGGCGGTGCCGGCTCGGGTACCGAGCGCGGAATGCGCATCTTTGGGTCGGCCCAATCGTCGCCGTCCACGAGTGGCAGGTCGATCCCCTCCTCCATCGTCGAACGCTTGTGCACGAACCAGTCGTGGACCATGAACTGAATCCACGCCGCGGCCAGCAGGTTCAGGATGGTTGCCGGCTGAAACGTGTCGCGGGTCATGAGTTCGCGGCTGACCACGCGAGGGCTCGGATTCAGCAGGTTTGCGGTGTCGGGGAACGTGTGCTCGAGCGGAACGTTGCGCCCGAACCGCCGGCCGCAGCTTCCCATCGTCGGCACCGTCAGGTCGTTGTACGTGCCATCAACGGTGCGTCCGCTCCGCAGGAGCGGATCGAGATCGGCCGGGATCTCCTTCTTCTCCATCGGGGGCTCTTCGGTGTCGTGCAGGTTTTCACGCCTGAGCTGGTTTCTGATTTCAACCAGACGGGGCATTGCGAGCAGCCGGGGCAGCTGGTACCACGGGCGCTGCGATTGCAGGAATTCACCGAGTCGCGAGAGGACGTTGTCAGCCATGTGAGGAGACTCTCAAAGAAATGTGTCTGCGGATTCTGCCACGAACGTACGATGTTTTCTGACATCGCGTGCGATATTGAGCGATAGTAGCGCGCGAATGTTTCACGTCCATTCGCGACGCGGGCGATTCGTTCGCGTACGACGTGGCCGACGTTGTCATCTTCGGAGCCCGCATGCCGTACCAGCACATCTTCAGTCCGTTGACCTTCCGGAACGTCACCGTCAAGAACCGCATTTTCCGCTCGAACATCGCCGGACGCTTCGACAACTACGACGGCACCGGAGCGCAAGCGCGCATCAACTGGGAAACCAAGTTTGCGGAAGGTGGCGTGGGGGCGATCATTTCGTCGTTCGTGCCGGTGCATCCCCGCGGTCGCATCCTGCCGAACTACGCCACCATCGTCAGCGACGATCGGATTCCGTTCTGGCGCGCCGTGGGCAAGGCGGTCCACGCCCACGACTGCAGATACATCCTCCAGCTCAGCCATGGCGGCCGTCAGCGCGATATCGCCACGATCGACTATCCGCTCGGCCTCAGTTCGACGAGCAAAAGAGACCCCTTGCACGGCTTCGAGTGCGAGGCCATGACGCTCGCGCAGATCAAGGAGACGGTCAACGCATTCGCCGAAGGCGCCCGACGGGCGCGCGAGGCGGGGCTCGACGGTGTGGAGCTGCATGGCGCCAATGGCTATCTGATTACGCAGTTCCTGAGTTCCGCCATTAACGATCGCAAGGACGAGTACGGTGGTGTGCTTGCCAATCGCGCGAAGTTCGTCCGAGAGATCGTCCAGGCCATACGTGCCAAGGTGGGCCGCGACTTCCACCTGCAGATGAAGATCAGCGCCACCGAGTTCAACAACGCGGTCCTTCGCGAAGAGAAGCCTGGGAATACCGTCGAAGATTCGGTGCAGGTGTGCCAGTGGCTGAAGGAAGACGGTGTCGACGCAATTCACGTCTCTTCAGGGTCGTCGTTTCCTCATCCGTGCAACCCGGCGGGCGATCTGCCGCTTGGCGAGCTGCGCAAGACCTACGACAGCCTGATCTCGAGCGGCGTGCTCGCGCTTCGGAACTACCTTCTCTTCGAATTTGCGCTCACCGGCGAACTGTTCAAGCGTCGCTGGGAAGAGGCGCGCGGGCCGAAGGACAAAATCGAAGGCCTGAACCTCGACGACTCCCGGAAGATCAAGGACGCCGTCGCCGGCATACCCATCATCTGTACCGGAGGATTCCAGACCGGCGCCATCATCGACGATGCGATTGCGCGAGGCGACTGCGACGCGGTGAGTATTGCCAGGCCGCTCATCGCCAACAACGACCTGGTGAAGCAGTTCGCCAGCGGGATTGGCCGGCCGGCCAATCCGTGCACGTATTGCAACAAGTGCCTGGTCAACGCACCAGAAAACCCGCTGGGCTGCTACGAGGAGTCGCGATTCCCCTCCCGCGAGGCGATGATCGAGCAGATTCTCAGCGTCTATCGTCCGCAACCGTTCGCCTGAGATGCGCGACTTCGACGCGTTTCTGAAGGCGCTCGTATCGAACGACCGGCAGCTGGCAGACGAGATTCGGACCCGGCGGGATGCGGCGGCGCAGGCGCTGGCTCGCGCACGAGGGGTGAAGGGCAGTGCCCGCGGCGTTCGACCCACGGCCGCCGCGCAGGCCAGCCTTCGCACCATCGTGCTGAGAACCGGGCGTCCTGTGCTGCCGATCGTCAACAACGCCGCACAGCTGTCGTTTACCGATCGGGATAGCGAAGTGTGGCGATCTCGGCTCGAGCGGGCACAGAAGCGCATCATTCATGCCGCGCGCGCCGTGGGCCGCATCGACGTCAGCGGACATCCGCAACAGCTCGCCTACGTCGGCACCGGATGGCTGGTTGAGGCCGACACGCTGCTCACGAATCGACACGTGGCGCGCCAGTTCGGACGGCGGGCTGCGCAGCGGTTCACGTTCTCCCGAGGTACCGACGGCAAGGCGATTCGCTCGTCGGTTGATTTCCTGGAGGAAGCCGGCCGGCGCGATCGCCTCGAGTTCAAGATCGTCGAGATTCTTCACATCGAAGATGACGACGGGCCCGGTATGTCGCTCTTGAGGGTGGCGCAGACGTCTGAGACTAAGGCGCTGGCCGCCCCCATCGCTCT
>CADEEX010000054.1:6315-15928 GCA_902826465.1 uncultured Acidobacteriota bacterium | reverse complement strand
CAAGCGGCGATGCGCTCCGGCGGCAGGAGATGATGGCCAGGCTTCGCGAACATGACGGCCGGGGCCAGAAGCACCAGATTCTCGACACGCGATCCCAGTCGCTCGGCCGTCAGGACCGCAAGCGTGCCGCCCAGGCTCGACCCCATGAGCGTAATGGTGGCTTCATCGACCGCGTCGACCTCGCGGACCAACTGGTCGATCATCCGCGACATGGTGAGCGTCGAGAAATCGGGCTCGTTGAAGTCAGGACAGCGGACGCTGAGCCCGCGCTCGAGGAACTTCTCCCGGAAGAACCGCGCCTTCGTGGACTTCGATGACGAGGCGAAGCCGTGAAGGTAGAAGATCACAGGAGCGTCTGGCACCCGGGACGGCAGCGGCACTTGATGAGCCCTTCGCCGTCGGTGTTGTAGTTGTAGGTCAGCTCCTGGCCCTTCGGAATCGGCTTGGCCGCCCGAATCCAGATGATGCCTTCCTTGATGTCGATGTAGCAGTTTGGCTTGCAGGCGTGGTTGATGAAACGCGCGTCGTTGCCGCCCACTCCGGCGTCAATCACCGAGCGATTGGTCAGTTTGAAGCACCAGATATGGCCGCGCTGGATGTAGCGCCGCTCCCGCTTCAGACTTTCCTGGTTCGAAATCTTCTCGCCGGCGTAGTGGATGATCCGCTTGTTCTTCGGAATCGCCGCCGTCGCGAACACACCCCACCCCTGAATCTTCGACTTCCTGCGCTCAATCATCGCCTCTAAAGAGTAACCGATGTTCTGTGTATAGTTGAGACATGAACTGGGTCATTCCGGCGTGGGGTCGCATACTCAAGGGCTATCAGCCTGCGCTGTCGATCGAGATCACGCGTGAATGTCCGCTACGGTGTCCCGGCTGCTACGCCTATGGCGACGACCATCTCGGTGGCGAAAAGACGCTGCGCGAGGTGCGCGACTTCAAAGGGCAGGAACTGGTCGACGGCGTGCTCGCGCTCGTTGACGCGCACAAGCCGATGCATGTCTCGATCGTCGGCGGCGAGCCACTGGTACGTTATCGCGAGCTGACGACGATTCTGCCGAAGCTCGCCGAGCGTGGCGTCCACACCCAGATCGTCACCAGCGCGGTCCGCGAGATCCCGCCGGAATGGAAAACGATTCCGAAGCTGACGATCGTCGTCTCGATCGACGGCCTGCAGCCCGAACACGATGTGCGGCGCACGCCAGCCACCTACGAACGTATCCAGAAGCACATCGTCGGACACCAGATCATCGTGCACTGCACGGTCACCCGGCAGCAGGTGAACCGGCCGGGCTACCTCGAGGAGTTCCTGCGTTTCTGGTCGGCCAAGGATGAAACGCGAAAGATCTGGATCAGCCTCTACACGCCGCAGATTGGTGAAACGTCCGATGAGATTCTGCGACCGGCCGATCGCGAACGGGTCGTCGCCGATTTGCGGGCGCTCCGCTTGAAGTTCGCGAAGCTCGAGGCCCCAGAAGCACTCATCGACGTCTACGCCGAGCCACCGCAATCGCCTGACGAATGCGTCTTTGCCCGCTCAACGAAGAGCGTGTCTGCCGATCTCACCACCCGCATCACACCGTGCCAGTTCGGCGGCGCGCCGGATTGCTCGCAGTGCGGTTGCATTGCGTCGGCAGGGCTGGCCGCCGTGGCGCGGCATCGCCTGCTCGGTTTCATTCCGGTGGGCTCGCTGTTTACGGGATCGCTGACGGTGGGTGAATACGCGCGCAAGCTCAGGCCGATCGAAGCGTAAGGCTCGCGAGCTGCGCTCGCTCTGGCTTTGGGCTTTGGGAAGAGCGAACTTCAGAACGACCGCAAAAAAAAGGGCCCTCGAAACCGAGGGCCCTTTGTCGTCTCACCTAAAGTCTGAAGCCCAGGGCCTAAAGCCTGGAGCCTCAAGCCCAGAGCCCTTCCTACCGTCCCGAGAATCGAATCCGGACGCCACCGTTGACGAGGCGCGGTGTGCCGATGGTCGAGGGGTTGGTCTGCACGAAGTAGACCTTGTCCAGGAGGTTCTGCACGCCGAAGAACACCTGCAGGTTCGGACCAAGGTTGCGCGCCGCCGACAGGTCCACCGACGCGTAGCCCGGCAGGCCGATGACATCCGCCGCGTAGCCGTGCGCCGTGAGCGTGGCGGCCTGAATGGTCTGCACGTTCTGGTCGTCGTTGAACTGCCGTCCCGACATCTGAATGCCGAGCGCGAAGGTGGCAATCTTCGGGTCGGTCCACATCACCTGAATCGAGCCGCGGTGCTCGGGAACCTGCTGCAGGAACTTGCCGACGAGCGCCGCGTTGGCAACGCCGCCGTCGGTGATCTTTGCCTGGTTGTAGATATAGGCAGCGCCGACACGGAACGCGGTGCCGAGCCGATACTCGACGTCGGCCTGCACGCCCTGAATCTTCGTCTTGCCGACGTTCTGACGCTGCGAGGTATTCGTCGCGATGGTGACCGTTGTGACCGGGTTGGTGACGCGGTTGTCGAACCAGGTGACGCGCGCCGTCAGGTTCGTGGCTGGCGAGAAGTTGAGGCCGAGTTCGCCGCCGCGCAGGCGTTCGGGACCAAGCTGATCGTTGGCTCGTGTCACCTGAACACCGAGTGAGAACTGGCGATACAGCTCGTTGAGGGTCGGCGCCCGGAAGCCGGTGTTATAGGCGCCCCACGCGGTGACACGGCTGGTGAGGTGATAGAGCGCCGCTACGCGCGGGCTGAAGGCCGTGTCGCTCTTGTCGGGGAGCGTGTCGGCATTGTTGGCGGTGGGTGATCCGTTCGACACGAGCGTCTCACGGCGGTGACCGTTGTAGTTGCGCCAGGAATCGCCGCGCGCGCTGAACGTGAGCACCAGCTTGTCGGTCGGCGTGAAGATGTCGGAGACGAACGCGCCGACGCTGCGCTGGATACCGCCGGAGACGCGCAGGGCGTTCAGGACCGACGGCAACGTGACGCCGTCAGTGGGCGACACCACGGCGGGCGTGCCGGCGTTGTAGAGGTCTTCCTCGCTGTCGCCTTCGATGCGACGCAGGTCGGTGCCGGCCGTGAACACATGCTTGGTGCCGAACACGCGCGTCCATTGGACGGAGCCGCCGAGGCCGTCGACCGGCACACGCTGATCGACCGTGAGCCGCACGGTGTTGCGCTGGGCCGCCGGATTACCGACGGCGAAGAAGTTGAAGTGCGAGTTTTCGTTGTCCAGGAACAGCGTGCCCTGCAGGGTGCTGCTGTCCGGCAGCAGCGCCCGCACCGAACCGCTGGCCGACGTCCATTCGGTGTCGTTCAACTCGCCGATCTTGGCGTTGTTCCGCTCTTCGTTGAAACGGCTGACGCGGACGTTGGCGTGCAGGCTGGCCGACGGGTCGAACTCGAGCTTGCCGGTGAGGTTGCGATAAGTGACGTTGGCGTTGTTGTCGATGGGGCCGCGCTCGCGCTCGGCCACAATCGGAAAACCATCGGTGTCCATCACGCTGCCTTCGATGGCTGCACCGAACGTGTTCCACCGGTCGCTCGCGAAGAAATCGAGTTTCGGTGTGCCCTTGTTGCCGTACTGCGGCTTCACCTCCATCGTCCGCCGCGTCGGCCGCGAGGTCAGGATGTTGATGACGCCGCCGATGGCGTAGTTGCCATAGAGGCTCGACGCCGCGTCTTCGGTGATTTCCACCTGTTCGACGCTCATGAGCGGCACGCGCGTCCAGTAGACCCAGCCGCCGAACGGATCGTTCACCGGCACACCATCGAACAGCACCAGCGTCCGGCTCTGTCCGCTCGGTCCGATGCCGCGTAGCGACACGCCCTGGGTGGTGGGCTGCGCCGCGATGGCGCTGGTGCGGCGGAACAGGCTGAAGCTGGGCACCTGTTTCAGCACATCGTCAGCAAGCACGGCGGGCGAGTTCTTGATGAATTCGCTGGTGAGCACGTTGATGCTGGCGGGCACGTTGCCCAGGCGCTGTTCGGTGCGCGAGGTGGACACGACGACGCTTTCGAAGATGGAGGCCGGGTCGAGCACCACCTCGACGTCTCCTCCGGCGCCGAGTGATTGCTGCTTTTCGGCGAAACCGTCGGCCTTGACGACCAGCGTGGCGGCGCCTTCAATGGTGGTGTCGATGGAGAAGCGGCCGTCGGGGCCGGTGACGGTTTTTTGTTCAGCGCCCGCCGGGGTACGGACGGCCACGCTCGCACCTGCGACCGTTCCGCCGCTTGAATCCTTCACGACGCCGGTGACGCCCGCGGCGGCCATCGACAGCGCCAGAAGTAGTGCCAACACCATGGTGTCTGCTCCGTTTCTCGAAATTGAGGGGGACTGTTCAGGCACCGCCGACTGAGATGGCGCCGAAGTCGGCCGAAATTATACAGCGACCATCCTGTCCGTTGGGTCCATTGGGACTATCCGAATCGGAGTAGAAGGTCGCCGATCCGGTTTTCGGGAGAAACCCCTGAAATTCAGTAGAAATCGTGGGCGTCGAAATCGACGTCCACACCGGCCAGGCCGCTGGCCGATTCCGCGCGGACCGATACGACGCCGTCCTGATGCTGCAGCACCCCGTCGATGATGAGGAACGGCTGTTCGATGATACTCAGCCGGTCGCGAGCGAACAGATCGGGGCGGACGATGATGTTGGCGATGCCGGTTTCATCTTCGAGGGTCAGGAACACGAACCCCTTGGCCGTGCCTGGACGTTGCCGGGTAATGACCATGCCGGCCACGCGGACGCGACGCCCGGCACGAGCCCGGCGCAGATCGATGGCGCGCATGATGCCGCGTGTCGCCAGTTCGTCGCGGCGCAGCGCCATCGGATGCCTCCCCATCGATACCCCGGTGCCGGCGTAATCGGCCACCAGCCGTTCGGCCTCGGTCATGGGGCGTAAAGGACAGGGGTCGAGGGTCGAGGGTCGAGGGTCGAGGTCGGAGGCTCGGGGCTCGGAGCTCGGGGCTGCCGCCTGAAACATCTCGCCGGCCGGGCGTACGACTTTTTCGGCCTGCCAGATCGCCGATCGTCGGTCGTAACCAAACGCGTTCAGCGCGCCGATGTCGGCGAGTTGCACCACTTCGTCGCGGCGCAGGCCGGCATGCGCGACCAGTTGCTCGAGCGACGCGTAGCGTGCCTGGGGATTCCGCGCCGGATGCCAGTCGTGCGAGCAGTTGTTGCAAAAGAAGGCCCCAGACTTCTGGCCTCTGGCTTCAGGCCGTTCAATCATCGACTGGTCGTCGCAGCCGCATTTCGGACATCGCAGTAGTTCTTCCTGAGACCGGAAGCCCGAAGCCGGAAGCCGTGCGGCCGTCGTGAGCCCTGAGCCGTGAGCCCTGAGCCATGACGAACTCGGCCCCGCCGCGATCAGCGTCGCGACGTCGCGGCGCAACCCGTGCACGTACTGCAGGCCGAGGCGGATGGCGCCGTCCGCTTCGATGGTGCAGGCCCACGCCGACTGCTGGACATCGATCGGTTGAAAGCGGACGCCGCGACGTTGTGCGTCCTTGATCAGCGTGGACGGATGGTAGAACCCCATCGGCTGGTTGTTCAGCAGCGCCGTGTAGAACGCCGCCGGATAGTGCACCTTCAGATACGCGCTCGCATAGGCCAACAGCGCGAAGCTGGCGGCGTGCGATTCGGGAAATCCATAGAGCGCAAACGATCGGATCTGCAGCGCGATCTCTTCGGCGGCCTTGCCGGTAATGCCGTTTCTGGCCATGCCCTCGCGTAACTGCACCTCTACCTGTTTCATTCGCCGCTCGGATCGCTTGAAGCCGAGGGCACGGCGCAGTTCCTCCGCCTGTCCACCGGTAAAGCCGGCCGCCGTCATCGCGATCCGTAACAACTGCTCCTGGAACAGCGGCACCCCGAGCGTCCGGCTCAGAATCGGCTCGAGCGACGGATGCGCGTAGGTGACAGCCTCGCGTCCAGCGCGGCGGTTCAGGTACGGATGCACCATCTGTCCGACGATCGGCCCGGGGCGAATGATCGCCACCTGCACCACAAGGTCGTAGAACGTTTTAGGCTTGAGCCGCGGCAGCGTCGCCATCTGCGCGCGCGATTCCACCTGAAAGATGCCGACGGTGTCGGCCTCGCACAGTAACCGGTAGACATCGGGATCTTCGGCGGGGATGGTGGCTAATTCGAGACGTACAGGGACAGGGGCTGGGGGCTCGGGGCTGGGGGCTGGGGACCGGGGGCTGGGGGCGGGGTTCGGGCCTCTGGCCTCGCCGAAGCTCGTCGTCACATCACCACGAGCGGGGGCGGGGCCGTTGATCAGCGCAAGCGCATCCTGCAACGCCGCCATCATGCCGAGGCCGAGCAGATCGACCTTGACGATCCCCATGTCGGCACAATCGTCCTTGTCCCACTGCACGACGACGCGGCCGGGCATGGTCGCGGGTTCGAGCGGGACCACCGTATCGAGGCGTCCCTGGCAGATCACCATGCCGCCGGAATGCTGACCGAGATGACGCGGCAGGTCCTGCATCTCCGCACACAACCGGCCGAACAGCTGCACGCGCGGATCGTGCACGTCGAAGCCGGTGGACGTGAGGTACTGCGTCAAGTTGTCTGATCCGTCGATGAACTCGCCCCTCGACGTTGCTCGGGGCGACCCTGAGTACACCGAAGGGTCGAAGTGATTGATGATCTTGGCCAGGCGATCGACGGCCGGCGACTCGAAGCCGAGCACCTTCCCCACTTCCCTGGCCGCGCTTCGACCGCGATAGGTGATGACGTTGGCGGTCATCGCCGCGCCCAGCCGGCCGTACTTCTCGTAGACGTGCTGAATCACCGACTCGCGGCGATCGCCGCTCGGCAGGTCGAGATCGATGTCGGGCCATTCACCGCGCTCTTCAGACAGAAACCGTTCGAACAACAGTTCGCGTCCAGGCACCACCGGATCGACCGCCGTAATACCGAGGCTGTAGCAGACCACGCTGTTGGCGGCCGAGCCGCGCCCCTGCACCAGCACATCGTGCTGGCGGCAGAAATTGACAATGTCCCAGACGATCAGGAAGTAGCCGGCCAGATTGAGCCTGGCGATGAGATCGAGTTCGCGCCGCAACTGCGCCCGCGCCTGATCGTGGAGCGGACGATAGCGATCGCGCGCGCCGAGGTCAGCGATGTTGCGCAGGAACGAACTCTGCGTCTCACCCTCGGGCACCGGGTACTCGGGAAAGCGATAGCCGAGGTCGGCCATCGTGTAGCGCAGACGATCGGTGAGATCGCGCGTGGCACGAATCGCCTCGGGACGGTCGTGAAACAGCGCCGCCATGTCGGCCGGCGACTTGAGGTAGCGCTCGGCATTGGGCGCCAGGCGACGGCCGGCACGCGTCAGGTCGGTGTGATGATGGATGCAGGTCAGCACGTCGAACAGCGGCCGGTTCGCGGGCGTGGCACACCTGACGCCGTTGGTGGCGATCACGGGAAGGCGAAACGCCTCGGCCAGATCGCTCAGCATGACGTTCGCCGCCTCGCCGTCGCGCTGCAGGTGCCGCTGCAGCTCGACATAGAGACGCTGACGGCCAAACGTGCCGATCAGGCGATCGACCAGCCCCGTGATGCCGACGCGCGACATCTCGAGCAGCGGCCGTCCAATGAGCGCAATCAGTCCACCGACCTGGCCATCGAGATCGTCGAGCGTGAGTGCACCCTCGCCTTTCGGGGCGCCGAGCTTCATGCGCGTGATGAGCCGGCACAGGTTCCGATAGCCTTCCGTGCTTTCACAGAGCACCGGCAGGGCAAACGACGGCGACAGCTTCAGCGTCAGTTCCGCGCCGATGATTGGTGTGATGCCAGCCGCACGCGCCGCCTTGTGAAAGCGCGGCGCACCGTAGACGCCGTCGCGGTCGAGCAGGGCCACCGCCGGGTAGCCGAGATGAGCCGCCCGCGCGACGAGCGCCTCCGGCAGCGATGCGCCGCGGAGAAAGCTGAATGCCGACGCGGTGTGGAGTTCGATGTACGACACGGCAGGACAGGGGCAGGGACCGGCTTACGGCTTAGGGCTTAGGGCTTAGGGCTTAGGGCTTAGGGCTTAGGGCTTAAACATCACCACATCACTGCATCACTACATCACCACAGCACTAAATTGCCTGCGTCAGTTCAATCGATGACCGCGTCGATGAACCAGTGGCTGGTCGTGCGGTCCTGGAAGACGCGGTACATCGCACCGTCGGACAAGGCCACGTCCCATTCGTCGCGATCCCAGGGACCGGCAGACGAGGGGCGATTGTCGTTGGCCGATTCGGTCTCTTCCCACCAGGCGCCCGACGTACGCCAGGGACCAGCGCAGCGAGTGACCGCACCGCCGCCCCAGCCGGGACGATCGGTGGTGACGCGCACCGGACGCCCCTCGACGGCCGCCACACGCGCCGCCAGCGGCTGACGGTACCGACGCAGGGCGGACGCCACTGGGGGCTCGGGACTGGAGGCTGGGGACTCATGGGGTTTCCCTTGAGCCCTAAGCCCGAAGCCCTGAGCCTTCTGCGGATGTTCCAGCGCAAACGGTGTCATGCCGAACACGCCGGGGCGAAACGACTCGACCGGCACCGCCGCGCCGATGCGCCCCTGCCCCATGAGCGCGCCAAGACGCGCCAGCAGCGTCGACAGCTGCTCCGGTGTCGGATGCGGGCGCGAAAACAGTGTGTGCTGCAGGATGCGGCCAGGCGTCGGATCGATCGTGAGGGTGACCCGATCGATCCCGGCGCCGGGCGGATGCGCCTCGAGCTCGAGCAACAGCAGCGTCCGCAACGCGCGCACCTCGCGCATGGGCGCCGGAATCTCGAGCCGGCGCGTGTGCTCAGTGCGATCGACCAGGCGCAACACCACCTGCAGCGCCGCCGCGCCACGATCGGCCCGCTCGAGACGCGTCGACAACGGCTCGAGCAGCCGCGTCAGCACAAACGACAGCGGTTCGAGCCCCTCGATCGGCCACTCGAGTTCACTGGTACCGTCAAACAGCTCCTCGGCACGCGTCGGCACCAGCGGCCGCGCATCGCGGCCGCGCGCAATGTCCTGCCAGATGAGCCCGACCCGTCCAGTGCGCGCCGACAACTCTGCCGCCGGCAAGGCCGCCAGCTCTCCCAGCGTCCGCAATCCCCAACGCGTGAGCATTGCCACGATGCCAGCCGCAGTACCGGCGCCAGTTGCTGCCGCATCCGCCGGCCGATAGGCATCAATCTGCTCGAGCAGCGACAACGCAATCGGCGCCAGCGCCGCCGGCTCGTCACCCGGGGCAATCACTGACAACCCAGGCCGCGCCATGGCCATCACCGTGGCCACCGTGCGCGTGGTCGCCACCCCCACATGCACGTGCACGCCACGAGACGCCGCCTCTCGCCGGATCTCTTCGCCCACCGATCGAGGCGTCCCGAATAACCGATCAAGTCCGCGCAGGTCGATCGACACCAGATCGTCGCGATGCCGCTCGAAGCGCGGCGAAAACGTTTCGGCAATGTCGAGCAGCGTCGCCGCCGATACGGCACTGCCCTGCGACGGACGCGCGTAGAGACAGCCGAACAGAGAGGGGGACGGGGACGTCATGGACTTAGGGCTTAGGGCTTAGGACTTAGGGCTTAAGAATGACGAAGTCGTCTCCCACCGCGCGGCGACGCCGTTCGCCAGCGGTGCCCGCGCGCGGATGACACGCG
>CADEEX010000054.1:0-6215 GCA_902826465.1 uncultured Acidobacteriota bacterium | reverse complement strand
TCCCACCGCGCGGCGACGCCGTTCGCCAGCGGTGCCCGCGCGCGGATGACACGCGCCTCGACCTGGAGTCCTCTGAACAACTGCGCGCTGAAGCGCCGGCCGTCTCGCTCGGAGCTTGGGTCTCGGGGCTCGGGGCTCGGGGCTGGGGACCAACGACTGCCGACTGACTCCCGACGCTCGACTCCAGACTCTCGACTGATTCCCGACTCCCGACTTCCGACTCTCGACTGATGCCCGGCGGCCACGTGCAACTGCACGGTGAGCCCGGCCGCGCTTCGTGCCACGGCGGTGCTCGCCAGTAGCACGCAGACGGTTGGCTGCGCCTCGACCATGCGCTGCACGCGCAGCCAGGTCGTGAACGGCAGCCGGCGCAGCGCCTCGGCCGGCACATCGCCGATGTCAAAAGCGACCACCCCGAAATTGCCGGCCTGCAACACCAGCGACAACGCCTTGACCGACTGCTCGATCGCCTTCTGGTTCGTGTCGCGACACGGTCCCGGCTGCGCCACCACATGACCGCGCACCCACAGCAGCCGATCGAGATCGACCCCGGCCGCTAGCGCCGACGGCGGATCGAATCGATCGAGCGCATCGACGAGCGCCACCAGCTCGCCGCGCGCCGTGGCCGCCGCCAGCATGCGAAGCAGCAGGCTGGTCCGTCCCGACGATCGAGGACCAACGATTTCCGACAGCTGGCCCCGCGGAAACCCGCCACACGACGTATCGATCGCCGCAATCGTGGTGGCCCCCACGGCCGCCTCGTCGCGGACGTCGACCTCGGGGAGGGCACTGGTCAGCGTGCGATCGAGACGCCGGGACGCCAGAGCCGCGACAAGCGCTGTGCGATCAGGACGTGCGTCGGAGCGGGCATATGCGAGCGCCATTTGTATTTTCGCCTTTTGTTCGCCTACGGCGCGAACTATAGCGCACGTTGTTGGGACATTCAAGATGGAAGGACTGCGGTAAGATGACCGGCACTCTTACCGGAATTCATATCCAGGGCTAAAGCCCTGATTGACAACACTTTTCGTGGCCGAATCCGTTCCCGCTTCCGCCCCGCCGCCAGGGGATGCCGTTGCCCCGGTCGTGATGTTCAGGTCCAAGGCGCTCGGGCGCATGCTCGTCGCTTTCACCTATCGCGACTTTCGCGTGCAATGGTTTGGCGCCTGCACCTCGAGCGTGGGCACCTGGGTCCAGATTGCCGCCCAGAACTGGATGGTGACCTCGCTCACCACCCTCTCTCAGTCGGCGTTCTTCCTCGGACTCGACTCGTTCCTGCAGCAATTACCGATCATGCTGTTCACGCTGGTCGGCGGCGTGCTCGCCGATCGGCACGATCGCCGCCGCACGCTGCTCGGCTCGCAGTACGTGCAGATGGCCACCGCCGTCGTGCTCGCCGTCCTCGTCTACACCGGCATCGTCACCATCTGGCACATCCTCGCGCTGTCGTTCGTCACCGGCCTGGCGCAGGCGTTTGGCGGCCCGGCGTATCAGTCGCTCGTCCCATCACTCGTCGACAAGAAAGATCTGCCGAACGCGGTCGCGCTCAACTCGATTCAGTTCAACATCGCCCGCGTCCTCGGCCCGCTGCTCTTCGCCGCCACCCTGTCGATCTCGACCACGAGCTGGGGGCTGGTCGAGCAACAGGGCATGGCGGTCTGTTTCGCACTCAACGCCGTCTCGTTCCTGGTCGTCATCTACACGCTGATGTCGCTGCGCGTGAAACACATTCCGCCGGCGCAGACGAAAAGCATGCGGGACGAGCTGAAGAGCGGCATCACCTACGTGCGCCAGAGCCGCGAACTGGTGTCACTCACCGTGCTGGCCGCAGCCACCACGTTTCTCGGTTTCGCTGTCCTGACCTTCCTGCCGCTGTTCACGAAGGAAGTGTTCGAGGGTGGCCCAGGCACCTACAGCCAGCTGCTGGCGTTCTCGGGCGCCGGCTCGGTGGTCGGCGCGCTGTTCGTCGCCTGGATGGGCAAATTCAAGCGCATGGGGCTGACGACGCTCCTGACGCAGGTGATCTACGGGATTCTCATCGTCGCCTTTGCCATGTCGCGCACGCTGTGGCTGAGCGAGATCCTGCTGTTCCTCACCGGTGCGGCACTGATGATTGTCTTCTCCACCGTCACGTCGCTGGTGCAGCTCATTGCACCGAACGAGATGCGCGGCCGTGTCATGAGCATCTACATGCTGGCATTCCGCGGTGGCATGCCGATCGGCAGTCTGGCCAGTGGCTACGCCGCCACCTTCATCGGCGCACCAGCCGTCCTCGAGATCAACGGCGTGCTGCTCGTGGGCGTCGCGATCTACTTCTTCCTGCGACACGGCGTCAGGGAAATCTAGACCATTGCTGAATGACGATCGTCGATTGCTGAGGGGAGATATCAGAGGACGTATTGACGTGCCTCACACGTTCACCGTCATCCCCCCTCGCGGCGCACGTCGGCAATCGGCAATCGGCGCTCCACGATGAGAGTGGCCATCGTCGGCGGCCCAGGCATTGGCAAGAGCACGCTGCTCAGACAACTCGCCGATCTCTATCACCACGGCTCGTACGGCGAGGGCGAAGAAGGTGTCTGGGATCCGCGCGTGCTCGATGACATCGCGGCCGGACGCAATCCCGTCGGCGTCACCGCCTACTTTGCACGGCTCTACGACGCCAACTATCGCGACGCCGCGCGGCACGACCACTCGGACCGGGTAATGTTCATCGAAGGCGCGCGGATCACCCTGGAAGCACACATCGCCGAATATCCGGCGGAGTATCACGCCAGGCTGCACGAGGTGCTGTCGATTGGCGACGGCTGGAACCCCGATCGCACCATCGTACTGACGTCGCACACCGACACGATTGAGAAGCACATCAGGCTTCGCAACCGCGCCAGCGAAAACGTCGAGCAGATGGTGCAGCGCTTCCGCCTGATCGACGAGGCATTCCGCCGCCTCGCCCCGTCATATCCGGGGACGGTCCTGTTCAACCGCGACCATCGGGAGTTCCACGATCGATCCTCGCTGCTCGAGGTGATCGCGGCGGCAGGACTGCCGCCGTTTGAAGAAGTGCCCTACGAAATGCTCTAGCCCCTGGCGTGCTTGCCGAGTTCGCCGCGGCGGAGTTTCCGGTACAGCTCCATGCACTCGAGGATGATCTTCAGTGCGTCCTCGGGGCCGAGCAGGTCTTCCACCACCACCGTCTTGTGTTCGAGCACCTTGTAGTCCTCGAAGAAGCGGCGCACCTGACGCATGACGTGCGTCGGCAGTTGCGAGTGATTGGTGAAGTCCGAGAACGACGGGTCGTGCACCGACACCGCCACGATCTTGTCGTCGATGCCCTTGTCGTCGCGCATGCGCATCACGCCGACGGCGCGCGCTTCGACGATGGTCAGCGGGTGGACCGGCTCCTGCCCGAGCACCAGCACGTCGAGCGGATCGCCATCGTCGCAGAACGTGCGCGGAATGAAGCCGTAGTCGGCCGGGTAATAGACCGCGCTGTAGAGCACGCGATCAAGACGAAGGAGTCCGGTCTCCTTGTCGAGTTCGTACTTGTTGGTGCTGCCCTTCGGAATCTCGATGATGGCCGGAAACGAAGTTTTGACGAGCGTATTGTCGATGTAGCAATCGTGCCAGGGATGCATGTCTTCCAAGTTTAGCGGATAGACAGCCCGAGCGAGTAGCCCGCCCAGATAGCGGCCAGGCCGAGGAGCGTCTGGGCCACCACGTTGCCGATGGCCAGGCCCGACTCGCCCGTGGACGCCAACGTCAGCGTGTCGAGCATGAAACTGGAGAAGGTCGTGAACCCGCCCAGGATGCCAACGAAGACAAAAGCGCGCAACGACGACGACATCTGGAGCCGGCCGGAGGCGATGGCACCGGCGAGCAGGCCGATGACGCCCGCGCCAACGAGATTGACGGCGGCGGTGGCATAGGGCACCGAGCGCGGCAACAGCGTGCTGACGACGACGTTGACGCCGTGACGCGCCAGCGAACCGAGCGCACCACCAGCCAGCACCATCAGCCAGATCATGCGGACCTCACGCGGCTACCGCACCCGGACCGGCCACAGCACAGGTGCCGAGGTGGCCGGATAGCAGAGGCGGTCGTTGCACGCCTGGTAGTTAACGGCGGCGGCCAGCGTGAAGGTGTCGCCCGCCTTTGCGGTGCGCGCAATGGTGACGGGCTGCGTGATGCGGAACGTCCGCGTGTAGACCGGCACCGGTCCCGGCGCCCCGCTGTTGGCATCGAACTCGGAGGCCGGGTACACGGGCTTCGCGGGCGTCGCCGCCGCGTGCGGGGTCATGACCAGCGCCACCGGCAGGAAGTCTTTCGCGCCGGCGGCATACACGCGCATGCCGGCGTTCGGTGTCACGTCCACCCACAACGTCATGCGCGCCCCAGGGGTGACGACGCCAGTTACACCACTTGTCACCGTGACGTGCTGCACGGAGGCAGGCTTGAGCGTCAGGTCCTGTGCGGTGACAACGAACGACGCGAGAGCGATGAGCGATGCGACGAACAGCGCGCGCATAGTCCCATTCTAGGACCACGAAAGCACGAAAGCACGAGGCCATCCGCCTACCGGCGCCTGGCCTCGTAGACCGTTCCTGCGCCGCCGCCTACCGCGGCGCCGATGAGCGCGCCCTTCCGGCCGCCGATCAGTGCGCCCACGCCGGCACCAGCCGCCGACGAGCCACCGATGACCAGGGCGGTCTTCTTCCAGTCGCGACGCGGCGGCGACACCACCGTGCGCGTCACTCGTTGGGGCTCGTCGCGCACGACCGTACGCGCCGACGGTGGGGCCTCGTCGATGACCTGCACCGCAGGCACGGCCACCGGGGAACGCTGACGCACGACGGCCGCAGGCGACTCGAGAGGAGTCCACGACGCTAGTGCTTGCGGCGCAGCGGCGGCCGGCATCGCCACCGGCGCAGTGACCGCCATCGCAGGCGCCGCCGCAAACGAGGCCTGGATCTGGGGCGCCAGCAGTCCATACGCGATGAGCAGCACTCCGGCCGCAATCACGGTCAATACACCCGCCAGGTACTTGGTCATCTCCGCTCCTCCTCGCGCCGTCTCGACGCGTCTGAGGCGTCCTTTCCAAGCGTGATGCCATGTCTGTTACCCAGAATTAACACAGGTCCGGCGGTCCAGCTGTCCTCGTGGCAGGCCACTTGTCGTACAGTGAACGAGGTCACTGGTCATTCGGCCGTCTCGTCGCTACGATGTCCCTCGCGTGAACGCCTCGCCTTCCGGAGCCCCCGCCTCGTGATACGCATCCTCGTGGTCGAGGACGACCGCGACATCGCTGAACTCGTCGGCCGCTATCTCGAGAGAGCCGGATTTCGCGTCGAACTGCTGGCGTCCGGACGCGACGCGATTGCCGCCCTCGCCGAACGGCCGCCAGATGTGCTGGTGCTCGACCTCATGCTGCCCGGCGTCGACGGCCTGGAGATTTGCCGCGCGGCCCGCTCGAACGCACGCACGGCCAACATTCCAATCATCATGCTGACCGCGAGAGCGGAGGAATCCGAACGCATTGCGGGGCTCGAGATCGGCGCCGACGACTACATCGGCAAGCCGTTCAGCCCGAACGAGCTGGTGGCACGGGTGCGGGCACTCCTTCGGCGCGTAGCGCGCAGCGAGACACCAGGCACCACCGCCGCCACCTACGGCCCCGTCGTGCTCAACAGCGACGAGCACACCGTGACCGTGGACGGTCAGCCCGTGGCGCTCACGGCCAAGGAGTTCCTGCTCCTCCAGTATCTGATCGGCCATCGCGGCCGCGTGCTCTCACGCGATCTGCTGCTCACCGATGTCTGGGGCTACACCTACACCGGCGGCACGCGCACGGTCGACGTGCACGTGCGCCGTTTGCGCGAAAAGCTGCCACTGCTCGAACGGGCGCTCGTCACCGTGAAGCAGTTTGGCTACAAGCTGCTCGACCCGCCACCGCCACGCGAGTAACTCGTGCGACCGATGACCTTTCAAACCAAGCTGTTCGCCTCGGCGATGTCGGTGGCCACCGTGGCCCTCGTCGTGGCCGGCGTGCTGCTGGCGACGTCGATGCGTGGCGACGCCGACGTCCGCATCGAGCAGGCGCTGGTGGCGGAGGTGCGGCTGGCGGCCGCACTGCTCGGACGCGACACTGCGGGCACCGCCGCGCCGCAGGAGCTCGACGCCGAAGCCGACCGGATGGGCGAGCTGCTCTCCGCGCGCGT
>CADEEX010000053.1 GCA_902826465.1 uncultured Acidobacteriota bacterium | reverse complement strand
CGTTGACGGCTATCAGCTCGTCGTGCGTCCCGCGCGCGACGATCTCGCCGTGCTCGAGCACCAGAATCTGGTCGGCGCTCTGGATCGTGGAGAGCCGATGGGCGATGACGAACGTCGTCCGGCCACGGCGGAGCGACCGCAAACCGTCCTGAATCATCGATTCGCTCTCGCTATCGAGACTCGAGGTGGCCTCGTCGAGGATCAGCACGCGCGGGTTGGCGAGAATGGCCCTGGCGATCGCCACGCGCTGGCGCTGCCCGCCGGATAGCCGGACCCCGCGTTCACCGACCACGGTGTCGTAGCCCTTCTCGAACTCGCCGATGAACTCGTGGCAGTGGGCAATCTTGCTGACAGCCACGATCTCGTCTCGGGTGGCATGCGGCCTGGCGAACGCGATGTTCTCGGCCAGCGTCCCGTCGAACAAGAAGTTGTCCTGCAGCACGACGCCGAGGTACGAGCGGAAATCGCGCAGCTTCAGCTTCATCAGATCGATGCCGTCCACCAGCACGCGGCCGGATTTTGGCCGGTTGAAGGCCATCACCAGGCTGATGAGCGTGCTCTTGCCGGAGCCGCTCGAGCCGACGAGTGCGGTCGTCGAGCCCGGCAGTGCCGTAAATGACACATGCTTCAGCACGGGCGCGTCCGGGTTGTATTCGAACGTCACGTCATCGAAGTCGACCCGGCCCTGGAGGCGACCGAGCGAGGCACGCTCGGCATCCTCCTCGTCTTCGGTGGCCATGCTGCGGATCTCACGAATACGGTCGAGTCCGGCGAAGGCTTCGGTGAACTGCGTGCCGATGTTGGCCAGCTGAATCACCGGCATCGTCAGCAACGCAATCATCGAGACATACATGAACAGGTCGCCCACGGTCATCGCGCCCGAGCGGATTGACGCGCCGCCGACCAGCATCACCGCCATGCCGATCAGGCCGATGACGACGCCCGAGAAGGCGGTCACCGCGGACACGCCGCTCAGCGACTTGGCCACGTTCCGGAACATGCGGTGGGCACCCTTCGCGAACACGATTTCTTCGCGCTTCTCAGCCGTGTAGGCCTTGACGATGCGGACGCCGCCGAGGGTTTCGGCGAGCCGGCCGGTCACCTCGCTGTTGATCTGGCCGCGTTCCCGGAAGAGTGGGCGCAACCGGTTGAAGGCCGCCGCCATGCCGCCGCCGAACATCACCAGAATCACCATGGTGATGGCCGTCAGACGCCAATTCAGGTACAGCAGGATCGTGAGTGCCATGACCGCGGTGAGAATCGATCCGGTCAGCTGCACGACACCCGTGCCCACCAGGTTCCGGATGCCTTCCGAGTCGTTCATGATGCGTGAGATGAGCACGCCGGTCTTGGTCGAGTCGAAGTAGCGCACCGGCAGGCGCATGACGTGCTGCTCGACCGACTTGCGCATGTCGGTGATGGCACGTTGCGCCGCCACGCCGAGCACCTGCGAGTTGGCGAACGACGTTGCGGCATCCACGATGGTCGCGGTGCCGGCGGCCATGGCGAGTGTCGGCAGCAGATCCCAGTTGCCTTGGGCGATGACGTCGTCCATGAGATATTTCGACGTGAAGGGAAGGACCAGGCCCGCCAATCGGTTGACCACCATCAACGCCAGGCCGAGTGCCAGCCGCTTGCGATGAGTCCAGATGAGCGCGCGCGCCTCCTGCCAGGCTCCGGGCGTGATCTTCTTCTTCTTTTTGCCAGTCGCGTCGGTGGCGGGATCGGCGCCAGGCCCAACCCGCGCTCCGCGACTCTTTTCCGCCCCCCCCAGACCTTTAATCCTCAATCGTTAACCTCGTTACGGATTATCCACCAGCGTTCATCGAGGGAACCATGGATAGGACGCAGATCTCACGCCGGACGATCCACGCGGTAGCGTTTCAGCGCGTCCTCCAGACTCGTGGCGATGTCCGACGCCAGGGCGGCAGGGGCGACGGCGCGTGCCATCGCGCCGAAACCGAGAATCCATGCCCGGAGCGCCTGGTCGACGCAGACGTTCAGCGTCATCGCCCCGCCCCCATCCGCATGCGGTTCCCATGTTTGCGTCGGGTGCCACTCGCGCGTCTGCACGAACTCGGCGATCTCCGGGAGAAAATCGATGCGAACGGTTTCGGGAGGTCCCGAGTGGACGCCCAGTGAATGGGGGAAGGCCTCGCCGGTGCCGTCTTCGATCGGGACGAAGCGTTCTTCGAGCAGCGAGATCTCGCGGATCCGTTCGACGGCGAACGTGCGAATCTCCGCGTACTCCGGCACGAACGCCTGCAGATACAGCCCGCCCTGCGCGTAGGCCAGCCGGTGCGGGTGCACGAGATACAGTTTGGTTCGTTCGCTTGAACGCGAGTGGTAGGTGAGCGACGCCTGTCGATGGTGGAGTGTGGCTTCGAGGGCCCGGGCCACGATCTCCTGATGGCCTGGATCCTTTGTCGCGGCGCGGCGTCTATTCGGATCAGGTTTTGATTGAATGACCGTCGGCAGTTGATCGAGAAACTGGCGCATGTGCGGGGTCAGTGTGGCGCCAAGTTTGTCGAATCCGCTGATCAGTTCGTCTCGGAACGGCGTGCCGGACAGCGATTCGAGCAGTGTGCGACTGAAGTAGAGCGCGCACAACTCGGCCAGCGTCAGGCCGGCGGCCAGCCCTTTGAATGCCTGCCCGTTCATCGTCCATCGCGTGCGCCCGTCGTCGCGCGAGCGATCGTCGTAGACGGGAAAGCCCGCTTCCTCGAGCGCCTGCAGATCGCGGCGGATGGTGCGGGTCGTGACGCCGCACAGCGACGACAGGTCGTCGATGGTGACGCCGGCAGCGCGGGCACGCTCGATTTCGCGCAGGATGGTCCACTGTCGGATGACTTCTGAGTTTCTTGGCACCGGTAAATTCTAATGGCCCTGCTGGCGCGGGGCGACGGGCGTCCGGTAAACTGGAAATCCATCCACGAGTTCATACACACATGATGTTTACGCGAGTTGTTCTGGCGACGGCGATCGCAGTCGCCGCGGCCGGGTGCAATCAGGCCCAGGGGCCGGCTGGTCAGATGGCGTTTCCGCCGACGGCTGTCACCGTGCAGCCAGCTCAGTTGGTGCCGCTCGAAGACACCACCGAGTATGTTGCGACATTACGATCGTTGAGGTCGACGGCCATTCAGCCGCAGATCGATGGTCAGGTGACCGACGTGTTTGTGACCTCCGGCGCACGCGTCCAGAAAGGGCAGCGGATTGCCCAGATCGATCCGCAGCGGCAGCAGGCGGCGGTGTCGAGTCAGGAGGCGGAGCGCGCGGCACGCGAAGCGGAGATCGCCTTTGCGCGGCAGCAGCAGCAGCGCGCCAACGACCTGCTGGCGGCGGGCGCGATTAGCAAGGCTGAGGCGGAGCAGGCAGACACCACGCTGCGCAGCGCCGAGGCGCGGCTGCAGTCGTTGCAGGCGCAGGTGCGCCAGCAGGAAGTGCAGTTGCGCTACTTCACCGTGGTGGCGCCGACCGACGGCGTGATTGGCGACGTGCTCGTTCGCGTCGGCAACCAGGTGTCAACCCAGACGGTGCTGACGACGATCGACCAGAACGACGTCCTCGAGCTGAACGTACAGGTGCCGATCGACCGGGCCGGCGAGCTCAAGCCTGGCCTCGAGATCCGCGTGCTCAGCGGCGATGGCGGCGAAGGTGTCGGCACGACGAAGGTCGGCTTCATCTCACCGCGCGTCGACGATGCCACGCAGTCGGTGCTGGTGAAGGGCAACGTGCGCAATAGCGACGGCGCGTTGCGCGCGTCACAGTTCGTGCGGGCCCGCGTTATCTGGAAGACCGCCGAGGGGCTGGTGATTCCGGTGATCGCGGCGATGCGGATCAACGGCCAGTTCTTCGTCTTCGTGGCCGAGGCCGGCAAGGGACCCGACGGCAAGGACATGATGGTGGCGCGTCAGCGTCCGATCAAGGTCGGGCCCATCGTCGGCGACAGCTATCCGGTGCTCGACGGATTGAACGTGGGCGATCAGGTGATCACGTCGGGCGTGCAGAAGCTGATGGACGGCGCCCCGATCGCGCCGGGCGCCTAACCCGTGTTCGTCGATACCTTCATCCGTCGCCCCATTCTCGCCAGCGTCTGTTCGCTGGTGATCATCCTCGCTGGCGCGATCTCGATCCCGACGTTGCCGATCGCACAGTTTCCCGACCTGGCACCGCCGCAGGTGCAGGTCGTGGCGGTCTACATCGGCGCCAATGCCGAGACCGTCGAAACCGCCGTCACCACGCCGCTCGAGCAGGCCATCAACGGCATCGAGGGCATGCAGTACATGACCTCGTCGAGCAGCGATGGCGCAGCGGCGCTGATCATTACCTTCGATCTGTCGCGAAACCTCGACATCGCGGCGGTCGACGTCCAGAACCGCATCGCGCAGGTGGCAGGTCGGCTGCCGGCCGAGGTAACGGCGGTGGGCGTCACCGTCACCAAGGTGTCGCAGAACTTCGTCCTTGCCGCTGGCGCCTACGCCGAGAACGGCGAGTACGACGTCCCCTTCGTCAGTAACTACCTCGATCGCTTCGTGAAAGACGAGCTGCGACGTGTGCCAGGCGTCGGCGACATCATCGTCTTCGGTGAACGCCGCTACGCGATGCGCGTGTGGCTCGATCCGGATCGCATGGCCGCGCAACGCATCACCGCCGAAGACGTGGTGATGGCACTGCGCGAGCAGAACGTGCAGATTGCGGCAGGGCAGGTCGGCGCACCGCCAACCCGGAAGGGGCAGACCTATCAGTTGAGCGTCCGCGGCGAGGGACGGCTGAGCGAGCCGGCGCAGTTCGAAGAGGTGATTCTGCGGCGATCGCCGAGCGGCGCGATTGTCCGCATCAAGGATGTTGGCCGTGCCGAGCTCGGCGCGCAGGACTACTCACAGACGGCCCGTTACAACGGAAAGATGGCGGTTGGGTTCGGCGTGTTGCAACTGCCGACCGCCAATGCGCTGCAGGTGTACCGCGATATCGACGCGCGCCTCAAGGAGCTGTCGAAGCGCTATCCGCCCGGCCTGAAGATCGAGATCGCGTTCGACACCACCACCGTCGTGTCGGAATCGATTCGAGAGGTCGTGGTCACACTGCTCGAAGCCATCGCGCTCGTCATCCTGGTGATGTTCCTGTTCCTTCAGAACTGGCGGACGACACTGATTCCGGCGATCACGATCCCGGTCTCGTTGATTGGCACACTGGCGTTCGTGAAGCTGTTCGGCTTTTCGGTGAATACGCTGACGCTCTTCGGCATCACGCTTGCCACCGGCCTGGTGGTGGACGATGCGATCGTCGTGATCGAGAACATCGAGCGCCACATTCACGAGTACCACAAGAAGGCGATCGACGCGGCGTCGGAAGCCATGAGCGAGGTGACGGGCGCGGTGATTGCCACGGCGCTGGTGCTGGCCGCGGTGTTCGTCCCCATCGCCTTCTTCCCAGGCACGACGGGCCGCCTCTATCAGCAGTTCGCGCTGACGATTGCCTTCTCGATGGCCATCTCGGCGTTTAACGCGCTGACGCTGACGCCGGCGCTGTCGGGTGTGCTGCTGAAACGCCAGCAGAGCGAACCGGGAGCCTTCTTCAGGTTCATCAACCGCATCATCGATGGCGGCACCAACGGCATGGTGCGCGGTCTGCGCGTGCTGATCCGCTTCCGCTGGGCGGTCACCGTGGTCTTCGTGGCGCTGCTTGCGACCACCTACTACGTCTACCGACTCGTGCCCTCGTCATTCGTGCCCGACGCCGACCAGGGCTACGTGATGGTGATCATCCAGGCGCCGCCGGGCGCCTCGCTCGACTACACCATGAACGTGGCCGAGCAGGTGGAAACGGTCGTCAGGGCGCAGCCCGAGGCGAGCCGCATGTTCACCGTCGGCGGCTTCGGCTTTGCCGGGTCGTCGCCGAATTCCGGCCTGATGTTCATCATGCTGAAGGACTTCAAGGAGCGCCTCGGCAAGGAACATTCAGCGCCTGCGGTGGTGGGCAACCTGTTCGGGGCCTTCAGCCAGATTCCCGGCGCCATCGTCATTCCGATTCTGCCGCCGGCGATCAACGGGCTGAGCGTGTTCGGCGGATTTACCTACGAACTGCTCGACCAGAGTGGCGGCTCGCTGCAGGACTTGCAGAACACCGCCATGCAACTGGTAGGACTGGCCAATCAAACGCCGGGACTGAGTCAGGTCTTCACGCAGTTCACGGCCAACGATCCGCAGCTGGTCTTGAAGATCGACCGCGACAAGGTGAAAAGCCTCGGGTTGTCGTTGCGCGACATCACCAGCACCATGCAGCTGTTGCTTGGCTCTGCCTACGTCAACGATTTCGACCTGAACAACCGCTCGTACCGCGTCTACGTGCAGGCGGACGAGCAGTTCCGCCGGGCGCCGTCCGACATCAATCGGTTCCAGGTGCGCGGGGGCGATCAGTCGATGATGCCGCTCGGCAATCTGGTGTCGATCAACGAAGCGACGTCGGCGAAAGTGATCTCGCACTACAACCTGTTCCGCTCAGTGGAAATCACGGGCGGCACCGCGCCGGGCTTCAGTTCCGGCCAGGCGATCGCCGCAATGGAAGACGTCTCCAACCGCGTGCTGCCGCAGGGGATGACCTACTCGTGGTCGGGGCTCTCGCTCGAAGAGATCAGAGCGGGACGGCAATCGTTGTTCATTTTTGCGCTCGGGCTGTTGCTCGTGTACCTGACGCTGGCCGCGCAGTACGAAAGCCTGACGCTGCCGTTCATTATTCTGTTGTCCGTGCCGCTGGCGATTCTCGGCGCCATGCTGGCGCAGATGAGCCGCGGCCTCACCAACGATGTGTACTGTCAGATTGGTATGGTGATGCTGATCGGTTTGTCGGCGAAGAACGGCATTCTGATCGTCGAGTTCGCGGAACAACTGCGAAGTAAGGGGATGAGCATCGCCGACGCGGCGATCGAGGCGGCGCGTATCCGGCTGCGGCCGATTCTGATGACGTCGCTGGCGTTCATTCTCGGCACGCTGCCGCTGGTCTTCGCGACCGGCGCTGGCCAGGAGGCCCGTCATTCGGTCGGGACGGTGGTGGCTGGTGGCATGGTGGCCTCGACCTTTCTCAACCTGGCGTTCATCCCGGTGTTGTACGTGATGATCAAGAGCGTGGGACGGTCCCGTGAGTAACGTCGTCGTTCGACTTGGTGTGGTCGTGGTCAGCGGCTGGCTGAGCGCGTCAGCCGTGTTCGCGCAGAATCCGCCGGCTGCGCAAGCACCCGCTCCGGTGGAGCGGCTGTCATTCCAGGACGCCATTGCGCGCGCGATCAGCAGGAACCCGTCGACGGCGATCGCGGCCGCCAACATCTTCAGGGCGGAGGCACTGCTGGCGCAGGCCCGCTCTGCGACCGGACTGCGAATCAACGGCAACGTCACCTCAACGACGCTCAACCGCGGCATTCAGTTCGAAGGAACGACGGTACAGCCGCAGACGTCGATGACGGCCAGCCTCGACGTCCGCTATCCGCTGTATGCGCCGGCCGTCTGGGCGCGTCGGGTCGAGGCGCAAGACGCGGCTGGCATCGCCCAGTTGAGCGCCACCGAGACACGCCGGCAGATTGCGCTGGCCACGGCCGACGCCTATTTGTCGATCATCGCGCGTCGCCGTGTGGTCGAGGCGAACGTGCGTGCGCGCGATGCGGCGAAGGCGCACGCCGACCTGGCGCGTGAGCTCGAGAACCGCGGCACGGGCAGTCGGCTGAATCGCCTGCGTGCCGAGCAGGAGCTGTCGACCGACGAAGGGCTGATTGAGTCGGCGCGGCTGGCCTTGTACCGCGCGCAGGAAGTGCTCGGCGTCCTGGTGGTGGCGAATGGACCGGTCGACGCCGCCGACGAGCCGACCTTCGATGTGTCGGCCCCCACCACGTCGCCTGGCGGGACGGCGTCAGCCGGGGGAGCCACGTCGGGATCCGTGATGCTGCGCAGCGATCTGCAGCTGTTCACGGCGCAACAGCGTGCGGCCGAGCGGGTCGTCGACAACAACCGCAAGAGCTACCTGCCGACACTGCAGGGTATTTTTCAGCCGCAGTCGACGTATCCCCGCAACATCTTTCAGCCGAGCAATCTCTGGCGCGCGTTGCTGCAGTTCGACGTGCAGTTGTTCGACAACGGTGCCCGGGTGGCAGAGCGGCGTGTGCGGGAGTCAGCCGTCGAGATTGCCAGGACCCAGCTCGCGGCCCGAACGACCGAGATCGCCTCAGAGGAGCGCATGGCGCGGGAGGCCGTCGCCAGCGCCGGCCGCGAACTGTCGAGCGTGCGCACGGCTGCGTCGCAGGCCCAGGAAGTGGTGACCATCGTCAATGTGAGCTTCCGCTCGGGCGCGGCGACGAACATCGAGGTGATCGATGCCGAGCGCCGCGCGCGCGATGCGGACACGGCGGTCGCTGTCAGCGAAGACACACTTCGACGGGCGCGATTCGACCTCCTCAACGCGCTCGGCCGGTTTCCCGGGCCCTGAACCCCCGGAACCTTGAACCCCAACCCCTGAACCTTGAACCCCTGAACCGCCTCCCCTGTGCACGCATTTCTCTTCGCAATCGCGGCGCTCGGGGGTGCGCTGAACGCCGTGGCTGGCGGCGGCTCGTTCTTGACGTTGGCGGCGCTTCTTTACGCCGGCGTCGGCCCAGTGGCCGCCAACGCCACCAGCACCCTGGCGATGTGGCCGGCGTCGGTGGCAAGCGCCGTGGCCTACCGGCGCGAGATCGCTCCGGTCAGGCAGTGGCTGGTGGTGCTGGGCGGCATCAGTCTTATCGGCGGTCTCATCGGCGGCGAACTGCTCGTCAAGACCTCGGACACCCGGTTCGTGACCCTGTTGCCGTGGCTACTGTTGGCCGCCGTCGCCACCTTCACCTTTGGCGGACGGGTCACCGACCTGATCCGTCAGAGGCAGGCCCGGCGAGTGACTGCGCCCGGACCGGTCTCGGTCTTGCCGGCGCGCCGAGCGCTGTTTCGTCCGCCGCCCTGGATGGTGGTCCTGCAGTTGGTCATCGCCGTTTATGGGGGCTACTTCGGTGGCGGCATGGGCATCATGATGCTGGCCGCCCTGTCGATTGCCGGGATGACCAACATCCACGAGATGAACGGCCTGAAGTCGATCCTCGCGGTGGCGATTAATGGCGTTGCGCTCGTCGCCTTCATCGCCGACGACGCGATTGCGTGGGGGCCTGGTCTGGTGATGGTGGCAGGCGGTATCACCGGCGGCTATCTTGGCGCGGCGCTGGCCCGTCGTGGGGGCGCGGCGGCGGTGAATCGCTTTGTGCTGGTCATCGGCTGGGCGATGACCGCATATTTCTTTGTTCGCTAACCGTCCCTGGAACCGTGAACCCTGAACCGTGGAACTGCTGAACCCTGAGAGGCCCGTCGCGGTCCGACTCCACGAGCTGGGTATCCCCTTCGAGCGCTACGAACACCCACCGATTGCGACAGCCGACTCGGCGGGGGCGCACTGGGCGGCGATCGATGCCGTGCACTGCAAGAACCTGTTTCTCCGGAATCAGAAGGGGAGCCGGCACTACTTGGTGATCCTGGAGCACACCCAGCGCGCTGACCTGCGCGCGGTGGCCGCCCAGATAGGCGATGGCAAACTGAGCTTTGCTTCGCCGGACCGGTTGATGACGTATCTGGGAGTAACCCCTGGCTCCGTGTCTCCGTTTGGCCTGATTCACGATTCGGCGCGGCACGTGCGCGTGTTCCTCGATCGTGGCTTGAGGTCGGCCGCCAGAATCTCCTTCCACCCCAACATCAATACCCTGACCTACGTCGTCAGCGGTGCCGACTTCCGTGTGTTCCTGGCAGCGAGCGGCAATGCGGTCGGAGAGGTGATGGCGTAACGCCGCCGCACGGGTTGAACGCGCGTTCTAAATCTGGCGTCATCGCCGGCGGGTGTTCTTGCCTTGTGAAATTTTGCCGATAAGTCAGATGACCGACTCGTGAGACGCCTCGGTTCGGCTATCCATATTTGGGTAACCGGTGAGTGCGCAATTACTTGCGAGGTGGGCGTCGTACGGGTGTAGTATCTCGTTGCCTCGAACTAGGCCCTCTAAGCACTAAAGGAGTCTCTTCATGAGCACGACTTGGAAATCGTTTGGCGCAGCGGCACTGACGGTCACCGTCAGCGTACTGGTGCCATCCGTCGCCGCTGCGCAAAGCGCTCCGACGTTTACGAAAGACATCGCGCCAATTTTTCAGGACAAGTGCGAAGCCTGCCATCGGCCCGATTCCATCGCGCCGATGTCATTGATGACATACGAAGAAGCGCGTCCCTGGGCGCGGTCGATCAAGGGCCGCGTCGAGTCGCGCCAGATGCCGCCGTGGCACATCAACCGCACGGTCGGTATTCAGGAATTCAAGAACGATCGGTCACTGACTGACGAGCAGATCGCCACCGTCACCAAGTGGGTCGATTCTGGCGCCCCCAAGGGCGACATGAAAGACATGCCGAAGGCGAAGGTATGGCCGAGCGAACAGGGTTGGAACTTTGCTGCCCAGTTCGGACAGAAGGAGCCCGACCTCATCGTCCGCTCGACACCGTGGACGCAGAAGGCCGGCGCCAACGATACGTGGTGGAAGCCAATCGTCGAATCCGGTCTCACTGAAGACCGCTGGGTGCGCGCGATCGAAATCCGTCCTGGAACGGTGAAGGGTCGCAAAATCACCCATCACGCCATCGCGAACCTGATGCAGACCGAAGACGGCATCGCCGCGAACGACGCCGATCCGAATGGCCGCCAGGTAGCTGGCACGTTCATGGAGTGGGCCGTCGGTAAGCAGGGCGAGATGATGCGTCCCAATTCAGGGAAGCTCCTCCGTGCGGGCTCCAAGTTCCGTTGGGATATCCACTACTCCAACGGCGGTGAAGACATCACCGACGTCGTCGAACTCGGCATCTACCTGTACCCGAAGGGGCAGGAGCCAAAGTATCGTCAGGTGCTCCACCTGATGGGCGGCACCAACGCCGGTGGCGTGGACATTCCACCAAACGCACTGAAGGTGACCGAAGGGTTCTTCGTGCTCCGTGAGAACGGACGCGTCGAGAGCTTCCAGCCCCACATGCACCTGCGCGGCAAGGCGATGCAGATGGACGCCATCCTGCCGACCGGCCAGGTCCAGACGCTGAGCTACGTCGATCGTTTCGACTTCCAGTGGATGAACGTCTATCAGTACGCCGACAACGCGGCGCCGCTGCTTCCGAAAGGCACGATCATCAAGGTTCTCGCCTGGCACGACAACACGTCGGCCAACAAGAACAACCCCGACCCGAATGTGTGGGTGGGCTACGGCGACCGCACGGTCGACGAGATGGCGCATGCCTGGGTCAACGTGACCTACATGCCCGATGCCGACTACCAGGCCGAACTGGCGGCGCGCCGCGAGGCGCTCGCCAAGAAGACCTCGCAGCAGCAACAGCAGTAGTAGAAACCGGCGGCGCGGCCCGGATCGTTCGGGCGTGAAAGCCAATCGGGAGTAAGATGCGGGCGCCGTCTCCACACCGGGGGCGGCGCCTTTTTCTTCGAGGAGAGCAATTCCAATGAGAGCATACCGACTCGCGGTCGCAGGTATGGCGACCGTGATCGCTGTCGGCAGCTGGGCGACGGTGGGTATTGGGCAGCAGCCGTCCATCAGCTCGCAGCTGCCAGGTGCCCCCCTGAGCGCCAGGGGAGAAGCGGTCTATCCGGCCGTCGAAGGATGGGGGCCGCACAAGGACGGTCAGAACGTGATCATGGTCGGTTACTACAACCGCAACCGCGATCAGGTCATCGATATACCGATTGGGCCAAACAATCGCATCGAGCCGGGCGGCCCGGACATGCTGCAGCCGACACACTTCGAGCCCGGCCGGCACTACGGCGTCATCGGCATTCCGGTGCCGAAGGATTTCGGCAACAAGAAGCTCACGTGGACGCTGGTGGTCAATGGCCAGACGGTGAACGTGCAGCTCTCCCAGAACCCGCCATACTGGGTCGACTTCTTCAAGAACCCATCGACGGGGAATACGCCGCCGGTGATCCGCTTGTCGCAGAACGGTCCGGAGTTGAGTGGGCCTCCCATCGGGATTGCGGCCAACTACACCGCCACAGTCAATCAGCCGCTCGAGCTGAAAGCGTGGGTATCGGACAAGCCGGAGACCTACGATCCGGAGGAAGGTCTGCCTGAATCGGCGCGTACTCGGGCTCGCTCAGGCGGCGACGGCGCTGCAGCGCGCGCGGGCGCTGGGCGTGGCCGCGGTGCGGCACCGGCGCCGAACTTCGATCTGAGCAGCGCCGCGCCAAATGGGCCGCAGCGGAACCGCGGCGGCGAGATCGGCGGTCCGCGTCCGGACATCACGTTGCAGTGGAAACAGCATCGTGGCCCGGCGCCGATCAAGGTGGCCGATGCGACGATTCGCATGAACAACAACGGCAACGTCAACATGATTCACGAGGCGAAGACGACAGTCACCTTCAGCGCCCCTGGTGAGTACATGCTGCGTGCACAAGCCAACGACGAAACGGGCGACGGTGGCGGCGGCGATTTGTGCTGCTGGTCGGACGCTCTCGTCAAGGTCACGGTGAAATAAAGGCTCACGGCCGAGGGCGTAGGGCTTAAGGCTGACGGCAATACCGAGGGCCGAGTGGGAGAGATCCTGCTCGGCCCTTTTTCGCGTCCCGCGTCCTAACCCCAGACCCTGTCCCCGGTCCCTGTCCCTGTCCCGGACCCGATCTCTGTGCTACCGTCTCGCCGCATGGACCCACTCTCTCGCCGTGAACTGATGCTTCTGGCTGGTGCTGCCACCTTACTTCGTCCCACGCGCGCAACCGCGGCCGAGAGCGGCGGGCGCATGCGCGGTCCCTTCATGATCCTCAACACACCGTTCACGTCGACCGGTGAGGTGGATTGGGACGATCTGGCCCGCGAGACGTTGTTTGTCGATCGGAGTGGGTGCGCGGGAGTCGTCTGGCCGCAAGGCTCGAGTGGAGTGGCGACGCTCACGAAGGCCGAACGTCTACGCGGGATGGAATTACTCGCGTCGACCCTGAAGGGCAAGACGTCAACGCTGGTGCTCGGTGTGCAAGGGAAGGACACTGCCGAGATGGTCGAGTACGCCACCCGTGCCACGGCGCTCGGCACAGGCGCAATGATCGCCATGCCGCCGACCACAGGCACGTCGATGGACGACTATCGATCGTACTTCAGAGCGCTGGCCGCAATCGCCACGGTGCCGGTCATCATCCAGACGAGTGGCGGTGCGCCAAACCTCCCGCCCACGACCGAGCTGATCATTTCGCTCGCGCGCGAGTTTCCGCATCTGGCCTATGTGAAGGAGGAAAGCGATCCGCTGCTGCCGCGAATGCGCGCGGAACTCGCCGCGCGTCCCGCCATGAAGGGCATCTTCGGGGCGAGCTTCGGTACTGGGTGGTTGTACGAAATGCGCCTCGGGCTCGACGGCATCATCACTGGGATGGGGATGTATGCCGACCTCATGGCCCGCATGTGGGCGTTACACGAACGGGGGCAGCACGACGCCGTTCGCGATGCCTACGCACGCTTCCTGCTGATGAGGAATCTGAACGAGGCGATTCCCGGCGCGGACCTCTACGTGATGAAGATGCGGGGGCTGTTCAAGACGACGGTTCGCCGGACGAGTGCCCCCACGGCGAACGCCCCGGCGAAGCTGACCGAGTTCAAGCCGAGCGCCGTGGAACTTGCCGAGATCGAGCATCGGTTTGCGGCCCTGAACCAATACTTGCTGTCTTAAGGCTCGGGCTCAGGGCCGGGGGCCCGAGCTTCTGACCTCGGACCGCGAGTTTGTCCAGCGAGTGACCTCCCCTGTCATACCCCTCTCCTAGAGTAGGGGTATGACAACGATCGCCGCCAAGGCCTCTACCCAATTGCTTCAGGCTGAATGGATTCCGTTCTCCGGCGGCGAACTCGAGGGACGCCGCCCAAGAGCGCTCTGCCCCGAATGCCGCCACAAGCTGAACCGCGAGGCGCATCGCACTCTCTGCTTCGGCTGCTACCGCCTCGAGATCGAGCGTGAGAGGGCACTGAGGGCGGCTGGCGAACTGAACACCGCCAGCGAAGCGCGTTTTCAGGAAGCGCTGCCGCTCGAACAGGTGAACTACGCGCGTCTCGCTCGCCTGAAGGTCGAACGTCGCCACGCGCGGAGCCGACAGGCCGTAGCGAGCCCGTATGTCGATCGGCGGCGTCAGGCCCAGATCAATGCCCGCCATGCGTTGAGTCGCCTGGCAGAAGGCCTGCGCGCACATCGGCTGGTCGAAGGGCAGAAGCAGGCGGTCATGCAAGCTCGTGCGGCACAGGTGCCGCTGCCGGCGGCCTGGCTTCCATTCGTGGCATCAAGGTAGCGCCCCCTCGAAACCACGGAACCTGGAACCGCGGAACCAGAAATCGCCATGCGATACTGATGTCCATCGATCCTCTAATTCTTATAGCGGCCCTGCTGGTTGGCGTTGCCTTGGGCGGTTGTCTGGGCTGGCTGGCCATGCGTCCGGAAGCGTTTCGTCTGCAGGCACAGATCGAGCGCGACCGCGCGGTGCACACGGAGCGCGTGTCGGCGTATCAGGAAGCGGAACAGACCTTCCGCGAGGCCTTTGCATCCCTGAGCGCGCAGGCGCTCAACCGGAATAACGAAGCGTTTCTTCACCTGGCAGAGACGCGGCTGGCTCAGGCGCGTAGCGAGACGACTGCCGACATCGACGCCAGGAAGAAGGCGATCGAGGATCTACTCGCGCCGATGAACGACGCGCTTGGTCGCATGGACGTGCAGATCAAGGACGCCGAGCGTCGCCGAGTCACTGATGGCGCCAGCCTTCTCCAGCGCGTCGCCTCCCTCGACGCGGTTGGCAAAGAACTGCAATCGGAAACGCGCCGTCTGGTCGACGCGCTCAAGCGGCCTGGCGTGCGCGGCCGCTGGGGCGAATTGCAGCTGAAGCGCGTGGTCGAACTCGCCGGCATGGTCGAGCGCTGCGACTTCGACGAACAGGTCACGATCGACGGGAACGATCGTCGTGTGCGGCCAGACGTCATTATTCGCCTCCCCGGTGGCAAGCGTGTAGTCGTCGATGCCAAAGTGCCGCTCGACGCATACCTGCGAGCGCTCGAGGCCCCGGACGAAGCCAGCCGCCAGCAGCTGCTGGTCGAGCATGCGCGGCAGGTGCGCACACATCTGACGCAACTCGGCGCGAAGAGCTACTTCACCGAGGTCTCCTCGAGTCCAGAATTTGTCGTCATGTTCCTGCCGGGCGAAATGTTCTTCAGCGCGGCGCTCGAACAGGATCCCACGCTGATCGAGTTTGGTGTCGAACGCAAGGTCATTCCGGCCAGTCCGACCACACTGATTGCCCTGCTCCGGGCGGTGGCCTACGGGTGGCAGCAGGAGGCGATGGAAGAGAACGCCAGGAAGATTTCTGAGCTGGGGCGCAACCTCTACGAATCGGTCGGCACGCTCGCTGGTCATTTCGCCACGCTCGGTGCGAGGTTGAAGGGCAGCCTCGACGCGTACAACTCGGCCGTCGGGTCGCTCGAAGGCAATGTGCTCGTGAAGGCGCGAAAGTTTCGCGACCTGCAGGCCGCTCCTGGCGCCGAGTCAATCGAGCCGATCGAGGTCATTGATCGCGTGCCGCGCATGATTCAGGCGCGCGAACTCACCGACGGTCTGCCGTTTGCCGAGCCAGAGGGCGAGGCCGACGCCGAAGAAGTCGTCCAGCGCGTCTGAGCCCACCTTCCAACCCGCACCTTCAGCCTCCGTTGTGTGGTAAACATCGGAGCGTGGAGACCGCCTTCACTCCGACCACCTATTTTTCTGCCGACCTGTTCCGTGGCCGCACGGCGCTGATCACCGGCGGCGGCACGGGCATCTGCAGGGGCATCGCGCTCGCGCTGGCCTCGCTAGGCTGCGACGTCGGTATCGTCAGTCGCCGGGAAGAACACCTGACGCCGACGGTGCGGCAGATCGAGGCGCTCGGCGTGCGCGCCCTGGGCGTGCCGGCCGACGTGCGTAAGTCAGACGAGGTCGAGTCTGCCGTGTCTACCGTTGCGGGCTCGCTTGGACGTCTCGATCTCGTCGTGAATGGCGCGGCGGGAAACTTCATCTGTGCGGCCGATCAGTTGTCGCCCAACGGTTTCGGCACGGTCATCGATATCGACCTCAAGGGCACCTTCAACGTGTCTCGCGCCGCTTTCCCGTATCTGCGTCGGCAGGGTGGCGCGATCCTGAATATCAGCGCGACGCTGCAGCTGCTCGGAACCGAGGGGCAGGTGCATGCGGCAGCCGCCAAGGCGGGCGTTGATGCGCTCACGCGGACGCTGGCCGTTGAGTGGGGCTCCTCCGGCGTCCGTGTCAACGGGCTGGCGCCCGGACCTGTCGATGGCACCGAAGGCGCCGCGGCGCGGC
>CADEEX010000052.1:5711-16497 GCA_902826465.1 uncultured Acidobacteriota bacterium | reverse complement strand
CGTACAAGGCGCAAGCGCCTCAACCTGGGGACTCCTCGTCGCGGCCATCGTCACAGTCCCTGTCGGCTTCATCGACGCCGGACCACAACTGCTCGATCCGGCCGTGCTCCCGTTCGGCCTTGGCGTCGCCGTCTTTTCGAGCGCGCTCCCCTACACGCTGGAGATGATTGCGCTCAGGCGGCTATCGACGAAGACCTTCGGCACTCTTATGAGCTTCGAGCCGGCCATCGCCGCTGTTGCCGGGGTCGTGCTGCTCAGCGAGCAGCTGACCCTCACACAGTGGCTGGCCATTGGCGCCATTGTCTCCGCGTCGGTGGGGGCGGTCACCGGTGAGCCACCGCACGCAGACCACGAACGCGCCGACTTCGCCCCGTAGATGAACTACAGGACGTAGTGTCGGGCTTCAGCGCGACGTCCAGACGGTCCGCCTGAAGGCGGACACTACAGACGAACGGCTACTCGATGTGCAGTGCTGACGACGGCGGCACCAGGCCGTTCATCCGCAGGTAGGTCGTAATCGTGCCGTAGTCTTCAGTGTCGTGCACGTTGTTGTACATGAACGCGAAGGCACGCATGCCGAACACCTTGCCGCTCGTGGCGCCGCCGATCTCGGGCACTTCTTCCATCAGCCACGCCTCGGTGGACGCCTTGATCACGCTGTTGCAGTAGGTGGCGGAGTCTTCGAGCGCCTTGACGATCTGTGCCTTGGTCTTCACGTCGGCCATGCGCGGCGAACGCTGCAGCGTGAATCCCGGCGGTGCGCCGGCCTGATTGCAGAACGAATAGCGCGACACCGTGGCGTGATTCATCTGCTCCGCAAACGTCCGCACGTCCATCGTCGGGCGAAAGTTGTAGGCCGATTCCGGCATCATCTGCGCTGCCAGCTGCAGGTAGTTCGCACCGATGTTGAAGGTGCGCTGGATGACCGCGGCCAGCGGGCGCCCCTTGTAGGCGGCGAGCCGTTCCTGCTCGAGCGCCGCCGAGCGGTCGTATTTTTTCGCCATCTCCGCGCTGGCCTTCATCTGCACGGGGGTGAGCGCCGGCAAGGCGGCAGGCGCCTGCGCGTGGGCGGCCACGGCGAGTCCGACAACGAGTGACGCAACAAGAGGAAGGACGGGCGCTTTCAGCATCGGTAACTCCATGAAGCCATTGGGCTGATCCCGCGGCGGCGAGAGCGTAGCACAGGCCGACTGCGGGGTTCTCCGGCTCTTGTCGCGTTCATCGTCAGCACCCGCACGTCGCGGCAAACACTCAGGAGTCCCCATGCGCACCCTCACCCTCGCCCTCATGGCCATGCTCGCCACGTCGGCGGCCTCTGCCCAGTCTCCTCTTCCGGTTCCAAAAGTTGGCTATTCAGCGGATCGCATCGTTGAAACCGAGTCCGGCACGTTCAGTGGAAAGGTCTACGCCATGCCCGACCGCGATCGTTCCGAAACGTCGATGGGCGGCATGACGTCGGTCGTCATCCTGCGACGCGACCTGAACAGCGGCTGGATGTTGATGCCGTCGCAGAAGATGTATCGCACGCTCGATCTCTCGCAGGCCAGCCGTCAGCCCGGCGCAGCACCCCCGAGCGACATGTCGATCGTGACCATCGGTCCGGACAGCGTTGAGGGCACGCCAGCGACGAAATACAAGCTGCTGATGAAGGACGGCAGCGCCGGCGGCTTCGCCTGGTTCACCGCTGACGGCATCGCCATCAAGATGGACATGCTGAGCAAGAACGGCAAGAAAACCGAGCGTGTCACCATGACGCTGAAAAACCTGCAGGTCGGCCCGCAGGAGGCCGCGCTCTTCGAGGCACCCGCCGGCTACAGCAAGATGCCGGAATTCCCAGGCATGAAGGGACGGTTCTAATCATGCGCACTTACAGGCTCTTCACCTCAGTGGCGCTGCTGGCTTTGTCCGCAAGCACCGCGTTCGCCGACTGCCCCATCACGCAGGAAGAGATCAAGGCCACGCTGCGCGCCTTCCCTGCGGCCCAGGCTGCGGAACGCGCCTCGCGACCAAAGGAGGCGCTCGCGCTGTATGTGCAGGCGCAAGGCCCCACCTGCGATCCGAATCCGAACGCCGTGGCTGCGGCGCGTCGTGCCGCCGCACTGGCGCCACCGCTCGCAGCCGCTGCGGAACAGAAGGGACAGTGGGCCGACGCGTTCGAGCTTCACGAACAGGGCGGCCACTACGCCGCGGCCGACCGCGCGTTGATGCAGCTGCTGCGGCGCCACGCCGACGATGTGAGGCTGGTGGGGCAGCACTATCAGCACTTCCGGCAGCGCGCTGAAGGATCGTTTGCGGCGAACAACCGCGCGCAGCTGGCGGCCGCTGGCCCCTACGTGCTCGACGAAGCGCTGAAGCGCGAGCTCGAGGCGATGCCCTCCAAGGGGATCGAACGGGCGATGGCGAAAGAGACCTCGTCATTCAACGAGCTGTATCTCGCCGAGCGGATGCGCCTCACGCAGAGTCGTCCTGAGCCGGGCTACAACGCCGTGGCGGCGATGCAGTCGGCGATGGAGGCCGAACAGACCTTCCGTCAGAAGTGGCCGGCAGACCTCGTCAAGCAGTCGCAGGAACAGCTGCAACTGGCGCGTCAATGGGCGTCGCTGGCGTCGAACGACGCGTTGCAGCGTTCAACAGATGCGCAGACGCTGGCTCGCGCCGAGAGTCGTGCCGCGACGCTGACGAGCAAGTATGCGGGCGCACCGGAGTTTCTGGACGCCGCGGCGGACTACTACCGCAGCGTCGATCACCTGAAGACCGTCGCGCCGCAGCTCGCAAAAATCACCGCGCAGGCAACGACGCTCGGCGACCAGGCGCAGGCCAGGGGCAAGCTGACGCTGGCCATCGCCTACTACGAAGTGGCCGATGCCGACGACAAGGCCGACGCCGCCCGTGCCCAGCAGCGGCAGGTGGCGATGACGCAGGCGCAACCCGACATCGACGCGGCGCGGAAGGCGGCCGAGGCGATGGCCGCGCAGTTCGACCCGGCCACTGTGGAACGGATGCGCAAGGAAGCGCAGGCGATGAAGGCGGCCATCGAGGCGAGCAAGAAGAGCCAGCCGGCGCGTGCGCAGGAGAAGTCCGACCTCGAGCGCGAACTCGGCATCAAGTAGCCGAGCAGATGCGCGAGGCCAGCGACTCGAGGCTCGTCGTGGCGAGGATGTCTCTTACGGCGACGGATCGGCCGAGGTCGCGCGTGACCTGGTTCGACAGTCGCATCGCCGCCAGCGAATCGAGACCGAGTTCGACAAAGCCGCGATGCGCGTCGATGTCCTCGAGCCGATACCCAGAGAACGTCGCGCACTTCTCACGAAGGTAGTGAACGACGCTCGTCACGTCGATCTCCAGCAGAGCCATCGACGGCGACCGCACTGGCAGCAACTCGTGCCCGGCGGCGGACTGCAGCGCTGGCACTGACGTCGCCGTGACGACGGCGGCGCGCGTGATCTGGCGGAGACAGAACCCTTCGAACGTGGCGACGATCTCGCCAGACGAGTTGAGAACGGTCAGATCCGCGACGACCTGGTGCGCGGTGCGCTGACGAAGCCGCGCGTGACACCACGCCTCCTGGTGTGTCGCGATCGGACCGTGAAGGACAAATGCGTCGATGGAAAACGGAATCCAGGTAACGCCGCCGTGCTCAATCGAATCAACCGTCTCGATGTCGCCGCAGCAATGCAGCACCTGACACGCCGCTTCGATCAGTCCGGGATGCAGCCGATACTGTGCCGCATCGGTCACACCCGCCGGACAGACCGTGCGACACACTGCGTTCCGGTCGCCCTGCCAGATTCCGTCGATCCACCGGAAGCTCGATCCGGTGCCGCCCTGATTGGCCCAGATCCGTGTGTAGAAATCGGAACCGGTGAGTGTACGCGTCGCATTGGCGCGCATCCCGCCAACATCCCATCGCGCGTCGCCCTCGCGCGTCGTGGTGGTCGTCGCTCGACCGACCAGGTGCGTGATCCAGACGTCCGGCAGCGAGCCGCCAGCAACCGCCTCGGTACTGGTCAGTTCGACGGTCCATCCACCGTCAGCCGGACGAGCCACCAACTGGACGACCCGCTGGCTGTCGTCGGGAAGCAGCAATGGGTGAAGCAGGTGGAGCGCTTCGAAACGGAACGCAATGGCGTGCGAGGCATCGACAGGCAGCGCATCGACGGCCTGCGCGAGCATCGACAGATGCGACGCCGCGGGCGGAAGCGAGACACCGAACAGCCGATGGTCGCCAAGATAGTGAGGCGACGTCTGACTGAACCTGGTTTCGAAGCGAATCTCGGTCGACCCTGGCAGGCGCAACCGTTGCCCGAGAAGCGGATGACCGCTGTTGGCGGCGGTGTGGGGGAACCCGTGCGCCCCTGCGGCGAGCTCGCCGTGGTACCAGTGACGCGTGCGTTGAAACGGGTACGCCGGAAGCCTGACCGGCGCGCGCGCGTCGGGATGGATCGCGGCCCAGTCAATCGTCGCACCGCGAACGTAGAGCCGCGCGACGGTCTCCATCAGCGCGTGCCAGTCGTGAGTGCCACGGTCGAGCGTCGTGATCGTTTCGAGCTGACGAGCGGAATCGCTGCCCATCACGAGTGGCGAAAGCACACCGTCGGGACCAATCTCGACCAGCGTGTCGCAGCCTGACTGCACGAGCGAGCTGATGCCGGCGGCGAACTGGACAGGCTGCCGCGTGTGCGCGCTCCAATACGTGGGATCGGTGATCTCGCGACCGACGGGGCGCCCTGTGAGGTTGCTGACAAGGCAGATCGAGGGCGGTTGCATCGGCACACGCCCGGCCGCCTGTTCGAGCGACGCCAGCGCCGGTAGCATCTGCGCCGAGTGGAAGGCGTGCGACACCGAGAGCGGACGCGACGGGATGCCGCAGGAATGAAGTTCCGCGGCCAGCTGTTCGAGCGCTGCGGTATCGCCCGCCACCACGGTCTGCCCGGGAGCATTCACTGCGGCCACCGACAGCTCGGTGGCGTGCCGTGCGAGCAGAGGGGCCACCGCGTCATAGGAGGCAGCCACGGCGCGCATCCCGCCACCGCCCGGCAGTTGCTGCATCATCCGGCCGCGGGCCGCCACGAGGGCGAGGCCATCGTCAACCGTGAAGACACCGGCGACCGCTGCCGCCACGTACTCGCCGACGCTGTGGCCGATGACGAACTGCGGCGTGATTCCCCACGCGCGCAACAGCTCGACCAGCGAGTATTCGAGCGCGAACAGCGCCGGTTGCGCGTACTCGGTCCGCTGCAGCGCCTCACCGCCCTGCTCGAACATCACATCGAGAATCGAGCGCGTCAGATGCGGACGCAACGCGCGCGCACACCGCTCCATCGCCTGGCGAAACACTGGGCTGGTGTCGAACAGTGAACGACCCATGCCCGCATACTGCGCACCCTGGCCGGTGAACAGAAACCCGACCCGAGGCGCGACGGACGCCAGCGCCTTCCCCTGCCACCGCTGCAGCACGCCGCGCGACGCCTTCACCACACCAGCGTCTACGGCCGGTCCGCGAGTGAGGCCGGCGGCCAGTTGCGCAGGCGTGGCGCACCGCACGACGGCGCGATGCTCGTGGTGCGCGCGGTGGCGCTGAGCGGCAGCGGCGATCGGCCACAGCGGCGGACACGAGTCGGCTGATACGAAGCACTGCATGTCAGACTCGAGCGCCTCGAGGGCCGATGCCGACGCCGCAGAGATCGGGACCAGGCAGGAGGGGACTGGCACGCTGGCGAGCGCCGCGTGCTCTACCGACGGCGGTTCCTCGACAATCACGTGGCAGTTGGTCCCGCCGACGCCGAGCGACGAGACGCCGGCGATCCGGGGATGACCTGCCGTGGTCCACGGACGCAGCCGATCGACGACAAAGAACGGACTCGTGACAATGTCCAGCTCAGGATTCGGAGTCGTGAAGTGCACCGTGGGCGGCAACTCGCGGTGACGGAGCGACAGCACCGTCTTGATCAGGCCGGCAATGCCCGCGGCGGCATCTGCGTGACCGATGTTCGACTTGACCGATCCCAATCCGCAGAACCCGTCCCTGTCGGTGCCGTTGCGAAAGGCCCGCGTGAGCGCCGCCACTTCGATCGGATCGCCAACGGGCGTGCCTGTCCCGTGTGCCTCGACGAAAGAGATCTCGTCGGGTCGAACACCTGCATGGGCATGGGCGGACTCGATGGTCCGCCGCTGCCCCTCGATGCTCGGCGCCGTGAAGCTCGCTTTCTCCGAACCGTCATTGCTCACCGCCCACCCGCGAATCACCGCGTCGATGCGGTCGCCCTCTGTCACGGCCTGGTCCAACCGTTTCAGGACGACCGCGCCGACGCCATCGCTGAACACCGTGCCCGACGCGGCGGCATCGAACGGCCGACAATGACCGTCGCGCGAGTGGATGCCCCCCACTTCGTACTCGTGACCGCGCCGGCGCGGAAACGTCAGCGCAACGCCGCCGGCCACCGCCACGTCGCAACGGCCGTCCACCAGCGACTGGCACGCCTCGGCCACCGCCACGTGCGACGTCGAACTGGCGGTCTGCACGATCAGACTCGGGCCGGTGAAACCCGGCAGGTAGGAGGTTCTGGTGGCCAACGAGTCGCGGTCGTTGCCGGCCACCAGATCCCTGGCTTCGGCCGTGGAGCCGGCGAGCACGGCCTCCACGGCGTTCCGATCGCCGCCAACGAGATGCCACAGATACGAACTGTCGCGTCCGCCAGCGTAAACGCCGACATTCATCGCGGCGACGCGTGCCTCGGCAGATCCGATCGGCACGCCAGCATCCTCCATGGCGTGATACACGCACTCGAGCCAGACACGCTGCTGCGGATCGAGGCAGCGCGCCTGATGAGGCGTCAGGCCAAACAACGACGCGTCGAAGTGGTCCACGTCGTTGAGCTGCCCGGACACGTCTTCACGGCCAGCGCGTAGCAGTTGCCAGAACTGGTCGACGCTGTGGGCACCCGGAAACCGGGCCGCCATACCGATGACGGCCACGCGGTGATCGCCTGTCCTAACGCCAGGGGCGTCGACGGGCCCCTCGGCGGCGGTTTCCAGCTCGAGGGTCTGCGCGAGCCCCCTGATGGTTGGATGCTCGAACAGGTGGGTGACTCGAACACGATCGCCGCAGACGGCTCGCAGACGACTGACGATGCGTACGGCACGGAGCGAGTCGCCGCCGAGCGCAAACAACGAGTCGGTGGCGCCGATCGGATCGATCTCGAGCACCTCGGACCACACGCGGGCCATCTGCCGCTCGAGTGCCGTCGCCGGCGCAACGTAGTCGTTCAGCAGCGCCGGTCTCGTACGCAGGGGCGCTGGAAGACGGCCACGATCGACCTTGCGATCCTTGCTGAGGGGCAACGCCTCGAGAAACATGAACGCGGACGGTATCGGGTGCCGTCCGAACACCGACAGCTGCTGGCGAAGAGCGTCCACGGTGACTGTCGATCCGGTCTGACGCACGACGTACGCGCAGAGTCGCTTCTCCGAGGCCTGATCGGTGTAATCGTGGACAACCGCAGCCGCGACACCTGGAACGGCGTGCAACTGGCGCTCGATCGAGTCCGTGTCGACGAACTCGCCGGCAATCCGTACACGATGGTCGACGCGGCCAAGGTGTTCGAGGCATCCGTCGCGGCCGATCCGTCCGAGATCTCCGGTCCGATAGCGTCGTCGGCCCTGCCCAAGCGCCTGGAAGCGCGCGTCCGTGAGATCGGGGCGGTTCCAGTAGCCTTGCGCGAGAAAGGCACTGTCGACCGCTATTTCGCCGATGGCACCAGGCGCAGCCGCCCGCCCGGCCTCGTCGACGATCGTGACGTCCACGTCGGGTACCGAATAACCGAGTGGGACCGCGGCATCCATCGTGACGACGGTGTCGTGATCGACGAAGAACTGACGCACCAGCCCGCATTCGGTCGCGCCGAGCCCGTTCACGAGCACACACGCGTCGGTGAAGTGATCGCGGAAGTGACGAAGGTCGTGCGCGAGGGCACGGTCGCCTTCGAGTCGCACCACCCGCACGTCGGTGAACCTGCCGGCACCATCGGTGAGCGATCTGAATATCGAAGGGACGGCGTGAAAGACCGTGGCACGCGTGCGCCGCAGACCTTCAGACAATCGTGCCAGGCCGTCGCCGTCGAGATCGAACGGCACGATCGCCGCGCCATTCAGGAGCGCCCCGAACAGGCTCGAGACCGTGCCGCTGAAACTCGGATTCTGTACCAGGCTGAGCCGATCGCCGGCGGCGAAGCGGAGGGTATTGGTGTAGCGAAGGATGTTGTGCAGGACATGCCGATGCGAGTCCACCACACCCTTGGCTCTGCCGGTGGATCCCGAGGTATAGAACACGTAGGCCGTGTCATCCGGTCGCGCAGACGCGTCGAGGTTCTCTGCCGGCGACGTGTCGATAGACGCGAAGTCCGCGTCGATGACCCGAACGTCGCCCGCGACCGACCTGGCCAGATCGGTGAACCGGTCGGACGCGACCACGGCGCCCGGGGTCAGATCCTCGATCATCTCGCGCAGCACGGCCGGCGGCAGACGCTGGTCGAGCGGCGAATAGGCACGGCCGGCCTTGAGGATCGCGAGCGTCCAGGCAATCGAGGCGTGCCCTTGCGACATCAGGAGCGCAATCGGCCGAGGCGACGCGTCGAGCTGCGCGAGCAGGCTACGCGCCATGCGGTTGGCGGCGTGGTTCAGCTGTTGGTAGGTGACATCGCCCGATGGCAGCACGATGGCGGTCGCGTGTGGTTGCCGAGCAACCTGTTGCTCGAAGCGGCGATGAATCGCCTGGTCGCAGGACGTGAGATCGAACGGCGTGAATCCGGCGGGAGTGATCAGGCGAGCGCGCGCCCGCGCATCAGTCATCGCGCCCCGCCATCGCCATCACGGTCGTCGGTGCGTGGGTCTCACGCGAGGCCTGGCGTGGCGTGTCAGACGAGCACGCGTTCCCTAGCGCCACGCTCACCCGTTCGCCGAGCCTGGCGACAAACGGCGTCCTGAGCATGGTGTCGTGGGCGCCGGGCACGGTTTCAACGGTCAACGCTCCCGACACCACTCGCCGCCATCCGAGATCCGCGGTTGGCTGCGTGCGCGTCAGCGCGCGGGTCCTCGCCCGAAAGACCACGGTCCGCCCGCCGTAGCATTCGAAGCGGTAGGCCGCGAACGACTCGAGGTGGCGCTCCAATCGCACGACTTCGCGCGCGGGCAGGCGCCAGAGCCCCAGCCGATCGCGCACGTCGCCCCGTGGCGCGCCGTGGTCCGACCTGCTGAACCAGCGTGCCATCAGCAGTCGGCTCCGACTGCGGATGCGACCGAGGTTGTGACTGAGCGGCGACGCGAGCAGGTCGTCGGTGATCCACGAGGCGAAGTTCGTCGCACGCGCGCGAATCCCGACGGCCTCTTCCTCGAGGCAGTAGTCGAACACGATCAGCAACGGCACGTCGCGGCCGCGACTGCGCAGCTGACGCGCCATCTCGAAGGCGATCACCGCACCGGAGCAATGCCCTCCCAGCGTCAACGGACCTTCGGGAAACAGTATCTCCAGATCGGCCACGTAGCGGGCGGCGCGCTCCACCAGGGATGAGGCGTCGAGTGCGGCGTGGTCCGACGCCACCACACCGAAGACCGGCTGGCCTGGCCCGACACACGCCACCAGTTCGCGGAAGCCCCAGACCTCGTTGCCGATGCCGTGCAACAGCAACAGCGGCGGGCGATCGCCGCCGACCTGCAGCGGCACCAGCGACACGCTCCGCGCATTCCCGGCCACGGGCTGATCCAGCAGTGTCGCCAGACTCGCGATCGAACCGTGACTCAGCAGCGTGCTGAATGGCAGGTGCCGCCCCAGCCTGGTCGCGATCTGCGCGAACATCCGCACCGCCAGCAGCGAATGACCGCCGAGCGCAAAGAAGTCGTCGTGAATTCCGACGACCTCGCATTGCAGGAGATCGCGCCACAGTTGCACGAGCGTCGCTTCGGTGGCAGTGCGAGGCGCACCCGCCGTTCGCAGTGCGGTCGTGTCTCCCAGTACGTACCGTCGAGGCACGAGGGTCTGTCGATCGACCTTGCCGTTGGCTGTCAGAGGAAACGCGTCGATGGGCACGACGGCCGTCGGTTGCATGTAACCAGGCAGGCGCTCGGCCAGCCACGCCTTCACGATGACCGGATCTGGCGCGGCACCGTCGCCGATCACGAAGGCGACAAGCTGTCCGCCAGACGCCGCCGGGTCGAGCACCACGGCCGCATCGCGGACACCTGGACACTGGCGACAGGCCGACTCGATCTCGCCCGGTTCGACGCGGAAGCCGCGGAGTTTCAACTGCGCGTCAAGCCGTCCGTGAAACTCGAGAACCCCTTCGCCCGTCCAGCGCACGCGATCGCCGGTTCGATACCACAACCGTCCCGACTGCCCGGTCGGATCGGCAACGAAGCGCTCGGCGGTCGCCCTTGGGCGTTCGTGATAGCCGAGCGCCACACCGTCGCCCCCGATGTACAACTCGCCGACGACGCCCACCGGCACTAACTGCTGCTGCGGGTCGAGCACCGCGACGCGCGTGCCACCGATCGGCCGGCCGATTGGAATTGAGTCCACCAAACGGTCGTCCAGTGTTGGAATCGGATAACAGCAGGCGAACGTGGTGCACTCGGTCGGACCGTAGCCGTTGATGATCTGCGTGGCCGGTAGCTGCTGCTGCGCTCGACGGACGTGTGCGACAGATAACGCTTCTCCGCCCACCAGCAGCTGCGACACGGCCGACAGGCATTCCGGCCGTTCATCGATCACGGAATTGAACAGCGCCGACGTCAA
>CADEEX010000052.1:0-5701 GCA_902826465.1 uncultured Acidobacteriota bacterium | reverse complement strand
GGGCGCCATCTGCAGGAACGTGGTCGCGCGGTTCCAGTCCACGTAGTCGCCACCCAGTACCAACCGCAGGACGCCGCGGTGCGGAATGCGCACGCCGTTCGGGCGGCCGGTCGATCCCGATGTGAACATCACGTACGCCAGATCGTCCGGATGCCCTTCGCACGCATCGGGCCCCACATCGTCACTGTGGAGCTCTCCGTCTCCCTCGAGCACGACGCTCCGTGCCACACCTTGCGGCAGTCGCTGCGACGAGGCGCGGTCAGAGAGCGTGATGCGGACGCGCGCATCCTGCAGCAGGAGCGTGACACGCGAGGCCGGCTCCGTCACGTCGACCGGGAGGTATGCAGCGCCGGTCTTGAGCACCGCCAACTGCGCCACGATGGCGTCTGGCGTGCGATCGAATGCCAGGGCGACGAGGTCCCCATGCTGGACGCCTTCGCGCCGCAGACGAGCGGCCACCCGATTCGCGCGCGCCTCGAGCGCCGAGTAGGTGAGCGAGTGCGCCACGCCGACGACGGCCACGGCGTGAGGCATTCGTGCGGCGATCGCGGAAAACTCTCCGTGGATGCTCTGCGTACGTTTATAGGCAGATGGGGTGTCGCTCCACCGTTCGAGCTGAGCGCGATCGGCGTGGCCGACTACTGGAAGGCTCAGAATCGACTGCTCAGGATCGGCCGCAACACCCTCGAGAACCGAGCGGTAACTGTCGAGCAGGCGAGCCGCCGTCTCGGCGCCGAACAAATCGGCGTCGAAGTCCAGCGTGCACTCCAACCCACCACTGCCGTCGCGCACGGAGGCGACGCCCAGCACCAGGTCGCACTTGGCGGTGCCGCTGTTGACGGGCACAGGCACCAGGCCGAGGTCAGCGAACGGCCGTGCGCTGCCGACGTTCTCCATGACGAACATGGTCTGAAAGAACGGCATCGGTCCGGCGGTGCGTTCGGGGTGCAGACTCTCGACTACGGCGTCGAACGGCACATCCTGGTGCACCTGCGCATCGAGCGACACCTGCCTGATGCGCTGGAGCATCTCGACGAAGGTCGGGTCACCGTCCAGATCGACGCGGAGCGCCACCGTGTTCACGAAGAACCCGATGAGACCTTCGAGCTCCGGCCGTGTGCGGCCGGCGAGCGCGGTGCCAATCATCACCTCGCGATCGCTCGAGTAGCGATGAAGCACGACGCTGTAGGCCGTCAGCAGCGTCATGAACAGGGTGGCGCCGCGACGCCTGCCCACGCCCCGCAGCGCGTCGACCATCGCCGGTGACAGCGACCGCACGACACGTCCGCCACGCCCGGATGGTGTGGCTGGACGTGCATGGTCGAAGGGCAGGTTGAGTCGCGTCGGTGCCCCGCTCAGTCGCGCGCGCCACGCCGCCAGGCTCGCCTGTACTTCGGCGGTGGCTATCTGAGCGCGCTGCCACACCGCGAAGTCTCTGTACTGCGTCGCCAGCGGCTCGCCTTCACCGGACCGATCGCCAGCGGCCCGCTCGTATCCCGCTGCCAGTTCGTCGATGAACAGAGTCTCCGACCAGCCGTCGTACACCGCATGATGGATGTTGACCGACAACAGGTGGTCGTCCGCGCCGAGTCGATACAGGCGCACGCGAATCAGCGGTGGCGCGGCGAGGTCGAACGGGTGCGCTGCCTCGTGATGCACGTCTCGCATCGCGGCATCGAATCGTTCGTCGAGGGGAAGGTTCGAGAGGTCGCTGGTGACAATCGGCACGTCGAACGCCGGCAGGATCACCTGCGACAGATCGGCATGCTCGAAGCGGAAGACCGTGCGGAGCACCTCGTGGCGACGCACCACGTCGTTCAGGCTGCGCTGTAGCCGGGCGAGATCGAGCGGTCCCGTCAACCGATACGCGCTGGGGACGTTGTAGGTCGCCCGCTGTCCGTGGAGCTGATCCAGCAGCCACAGCCGTCGCTGAGCGTACGAACTCGGCGCGACGGCGAGTGGTGTCACGACCGGCGTGTACGCCGCCGAATCATCATCGACTTGATGGTCATGCACGCTGCGGGGGCTAAAATTCGAGACTAGCACAGCCGGACGGGAACGAACGTTGACGAGGCCCGCGCGACTGCTCAGCGCTGCGCACCGTCGCGCTCAACCCACTCGGCACCCCAGCACCTCAGCACCTCGACACCCATGCACCCTGAGCCCCTCTGCTGCCTCAGCGACATCGGGCGCGACACGTGCTTCGAGGTGCCGAACCGGGTCGCGCGCCGGGAAGCCGCTCGGTCCCGCCATCGGTTTCTCCAACGCCACGGATCGCAGGCAGGCAGTCGCCGCGAGGAATCGCGCCGATCGCCTTCCGGATACATGACGCGGCGCGCTCTCACGGTGTCGTCGCCCCGAACCACGTGCCGCACCCTCTGGACCCGCGCACCTGTGCACCTCAGCACCCAAGCACCTGTGGACCTGTGGACCTGTGGACCTGTGGACCTGTGGACCTGTGGACCCGTGCACCCGTGCACCCGTGCACCCGTGCACCCATATAATCCGCCCATGGCTGCCATGACTCTCCTGGTGAACGGCCAGCGGCATACCGTTGACGTTGAACCGACCACGCCGCTGCTCTACGTCCTCCGCAACGATCTCGACCTGTCGGGCCCGCGCTTCGGCTGCGGACTCGGGCAGTGCGGCGCGTGCACGGTGATCATCCGCGGCGAAGCGGTGCGGTCGTGCGTCAGGCCGGTGTCGCAGTCGCAGAATGTGGAGATCACCACCCTCGAAGGGCTGGCCACGAATGGTCAGTTGCACGCGGTGCAGCAGGCCTGGATCGACGAGCAGGTGCCGGCCTGCGGCTTCTGCCAGAACGGGCAGATGCTCACGGCGAAGGTACTGCTCGACAAGAATCCGAATCCCACCGACGCGCAGATCCGCGAGGGGATGAAGGGTACGCTCTGCCGCTGCTTCTCGTACTACCGGATCAATGCCGCGGTAAAGCGCGCGGCGCAGAGGAGAGCGTGATGAGTGCTCCCTCCCGTCGTGCGTTTCTGAAAACCTCCGGGCTGATGGTGGCGTCTGTCGCCGCCGTGTCGGTCACAGGCGTCGAAGCGTTCCTCCAGCGGGGCGCGACGCCGGCGGCAGGACCGTATCCCGACGTCGATCACCTGCAGCTCGACTCGTGGATTGTGATCCGTCCAGACAACACGGCCACGTTCTTCGTCGGCAAGACCGATCTCGGCCAGGGCACCGGCACGGCGTTCCGGCAGATCATGGCCGACGAGCTCGACATCGCCTTCGACAAGACCACGTGCGTGATGGGCAGCACCGACGTCACGGTAGACCAGGGCGGCTCGGGCGGCTCGGATGCGCTGCAGACCGACGGTTATCCAATGCGTCGCGTCGCGGCCGAAGCGCGCCGCGTGCTGCTCGACATGGCGGCCGCGCAGTTCGGCGTGCCAGTCACCGCCCTTACCGTCAGCGACGGCATCGTGACCACCAGCGATGGGGCGCGCCGCGTTACCTACGGCGAGCTGATTGGCGGCAAGAAGTTCAACGTGACGCTCACCGGCCGCAACATCGACAGCACCACGGGGCGGGCGCCGCTCAAGTCGGTGCAGGCGATGAAGAACGTCGGCAAGTCGCCGCAGCGCGACGACATTCCGGCCAAGGTGAACGGCACGCAGCGCTGGGCGGTCGACATGAAGGTGCCGGGCATGCTGCACGCGCGCAATGTCCGCCCACCACTGGTCGGCGCGACACTCAAGTCGATCGATGACACGTCGGTGAAAGACGTCCCTGGTCTCGTGAAGATCGTGAGCCGCGGCAACTATGTGGCGGTGGTGTGCGAGCGCGAGGAACAGGCGATCCGCGCCGCGCGGCAGCTGCGGTGCGAATGGACGCCGCCGGCCAGCAGGCCGTTTCCGGCCTCCGACGATCTCTTCACCTACATGCGGAGCACCTCGCCGTCTTCGGTCGGTGAACCGGTCGTCGAAGGCGACGTGTCGGCAGCGCTCGCTGGCGCGGCCACCGTGCTCGAGGCGCGCTACGACGTGCCGTTTCAGGGGCACACGTCGTTCGGCCCAGCGCACGCGCTTGCCGACCCGTCGAATGGACAGTTGACGATCTATTCGAACGACATGAAGTCGTACGGCATGCGCACGGGCGTGGCGCAGTTTCTCGGCATCCCGAAAGAGAAAGTGCGCGTGGTCTGGATGCAGGGGCCACAGGCCTACGGGCGAACCGCCGCTGAAGATGCTGGCTTCGAAGCGGCGTTTCTGGCGCACGAACTCGGTCGCCCGGTACGGATGCAGTGGACCCGCCAGGAAGAATCCGGATGGGACACCAAGGGGCCGGCGTACGCGGTGACGATGCGCGGTGCGCTCGATGGGCGAGGTCAGGTGATTGCGCTCGACTTCGATGCCCGCGCGGCGGACTTCAACCATGTGGGTTACAACGAAGCCGACACAGTGCTCATCGCGCAGTTGATGGGCCAGCGCAAGGCGCAACCGGCGCGCGGACGAGCCTCGTACCCGTCAGACAAATACGGCATTCCCAATCGCCGCATGGCCGGCAGCGTCGTCCCGATGCCACTGGCGTGGGAAACGCCGGTGCGCATGGGCAACCTGCGCGACCCGGATGGTCCGCAGGCGACGTTCGCGTCCGAGAGTTTCATCGACGAACTGGCCGTGGCCGCCAAGGCCGATCCGGTGGCATTCCGGCTGGCGCTCATCGAACGCAGCACGGCAGACGATTCAGGCTTCAAGCGCGCACGGTCGATCGCGTGCCTGAAAGCGGCGGCCGAGAAGTTCGGCTGGGATCCGCGGCCAGCACCGAAGGCGCGTGGCACTGGCGAAATTGCCGTCGGTCGCGGCGTCGCCTACGCGTTCCGCAGCCAGACTGTTGCGGCCGAGATCGTCGAAGTGGAAGTGAACCGTCGCACCGGCCGCATCTGGGTCAAGCGCATCGTCTGCGCGCACGACTGCGGGCTGGTGATCAATCCCGAGGCGCTCACCCGTACGCTCGAGGGTGGACTGCTCCACTCGGTGAGTCGCGCGCTCTACGAAGAAGCGCGCTTCGACGGCACGAAGATGCTGAGTGTCGACTGGGTGAGTTCGCCGACCCTCACGCACGCCGACGTGCCCGAGCGGATCGACATCATCCAGGTGAACGGCGATCCGAATCCCGCTCGCCCCGACCTGCCGCACTACGGCGCCGGAGAGACCGTATGCAAGCCGATGCTCGCCGCCGTGGCGAACGCGGTGTTCGACGCCACCGGTGTCCGCATGCGCCGTTTACCGCTGACGACCACTCGCGTGCTGGAGTCGCTCAGGGCGTAGGGCTTACGCCGCTCGTACTCGTTCGGCCCAGACACCGACTAGCAGCTTTTCCGAACGACGGTCGAACGCGTCAGTACCGACACTGGTTTCTCGAGCGCCACGGATCGCGGGGGCGGAAGTCGGTGTCGTGAATCGCGGCGTGCGTGTTCCTGCTGACGCTGAAGCGCCGCGTGCCGACGAACGTCGCGATCACCGGGTCACTCCCATCGCTCTCTACAGATACGCGTCGCCGGCGCGACGCGCCTTCGTCCGTGGCACAATCCAGCGGATGAGACGCGCCCGCCCGCTGCTGGCGCGCAGCCGGAGCGCCGCAGACCGTGTTTGAGCAGACTTTCAAGAACATAGACGACGTCCTGTGGAAGGACGCCGGGTGCACGAGCGAACTCGACTACACCGAGCAGACGTCGTGG
>CADEEX010000051.1 GCA_902826465.1 uncultured Acidobacteriota bacterium | reverse complement strand
CACCGCCAGCTCACGTGCGCGCACCTCGACAGGGGTTGCGGGCGCGAGCAGCCAGCGCGCCAGCGTCTCTTCGCCAGACTCCGTGCGCGCCGTATTCAGCAACTGAAACAGCGACGCGTCGCCGAGCAGATCCAGGTCGCCCGCGTATGGGTGATCGGCAAGGAACTGCGCGCCATTGGCGCCAGTACCCTTCCAGGTTTCGTCGAGCCTCGACAGGCCACGCTCGTAGTAGCCGCGGGCTCGCGTCGCGCGATCGCGGGCGTTCAGGACGCGCGCGTGCACGGGCAACAGAACGAAGAAGAACGCGATCGGTGCGAGCGCCCATCGCAGCGACAGCGCGTCGAGCCCCAGGGCGAGCCAGAGCGCCAACGCCAGGGTGCCGACCATGGCCAACCGGGCATTCGACACCAGCACGTGCCGCGACTCGTGCCGCGCAATCTCCGCGGTCCACTGGGCATGGCGCGCCTGGTACACCTGACGAGGGTCCGGCACGGCCATGACGCTCAGCGCGCCGTCAGCAACGCAGACGCCATGCGCACGTAACCGTCGATTGCGGCTTCGAGTTCCGCCGTCTCAACATACTCGTCGGCCGTGTGCGCGGCGTGAATGGATCCGGGCCCGTAGAGCAGCGGCTGTCCCCACGCGCTGAGGAACGGAATGTCCGTGGTGTACGGAAACACGGCCTGGTCGAAGCCGGGTATCGTGATCAGGTGGACGGGCGGCACTTCGTGCTTCTGTTCGACCGACACGTGATCGCTCAGCGATCGGATGGCCTCACGCAGCAGGTTCGTGTCGCTCACCGTGCGGAACATCACTTCCGCCTCCGCTGACGGCGACACCACGTTCGCCGCCACACCACCGGAGATCAGACCGACGGTGTAGTGGGTGTGCCCGAGTACGGGATCGGACGGCAACTCGAGCGTCCGCAGATGCACGAGCGCATCGATCAGCCGATCGATGGCCGAGTCGCCCAGCTCTGGGAACGACGAATGGGCGGCGCGTCCGCTCGCCTTCAGGCGCAGGCGCAGCGTTCCACGCGTCGCGGTGCCAAGACGGTTATCGGTCGGCTCGCCGTTGATCAGATACTTGCAGCCATCGGCCACACCGTTGGCGCGCTTCGCTCCGTCTGCGCCGCGCTCTTCGCCGACGACGAACAGCAAGCCCACTCGCAATTCGCCGGCGCGCTTCAGCCGGTCGGCGGCAGCGATCTGCGCGGCAAGAATCCCCTTGGCATCGCACGACCCACGCCCGTAGATGCGGCCGCCCTCGACGCGGCTCGGGAAGAACGGCGGCACGCAGTCGAAATGGGTTGAGAACACCACTTCGGGTGCATCGACGTACGAGGCAATGATGTTGAAACGGGTCTTATCGACCGGCTGCTCGAGGACGCTGAGACCGCGGCCCCTCAGGTAGGCCGAGAGATAACGGCCGGCTTCGGCTTCAACGCCCGTGGTCGAGTCGATATCCACCAGCGCGCGCGTCAGCGCGACGACATCAACCGGTGGATGATACAGCGACGCCACCCGTCGCCCTCTACTCGACGAGCGCCGGCTTCAGGAGACCGAGGTCCTTCAGCACGGCGTGAATCTTCGCCTTCGACGCCGCCGATGCCTGGCACATCGGCAGCCGGAAGACGTCGTGCAGCAGGCCCATCGCGGCCATCGCCGCCTTGACCGGAATCGGGTTCGCCTCGACGAAGTTCACCTGCATGAGCGGCATGACTCGCTGGTGAATCGCACGGGCGGCCGCGAAATCGCCGCGCTCGGCCGCTTCGACCATCTGCACCATGTCGCCAGGCACTTCATTTGACACGACCGAAATGACGCCGCAGCCACCGACGGCCATCAACGGCAACGTAATCGCATCGTCGCCGCTGATCACGAGGAACTCGTCCGGCAGCTTGCTGCGCACGTCGCACATCTGGCTGATGTTGCCCGACGCTTCCTTGACGCCGACGATGTTCGGCACTTCAGCCGCGAGCCGCTGTACGGTGGAGGTTTCGATATTGACGCCGGTGCGGCCGGCCACGTTGTAGAGCACGATCGGGAGCGGCGTGCTGTCCGCGATTGCCTTGTAGTGCTGAAAAATGCCGTCCTGGGTGGGCTTATTGTAATAGGGCGACACCGACAGAAGTCCGGACGCGCCGGCCCGCTGCATCTCTTCGGCGAGGGCAATCACCTCGCGCGTGCTGTAGCCGCCGGCGCCGGCCAGGACCGGCACCTCGCCACGCGCCTCGTCCACGATGATCTCGACCGAGCGAATGCGTTCGGCGTCGGTCAGTGTCGGGCTCTCGCCCGTCGTGCCACACGGCACCAGGAAATGCACGCCCGCATCGATCTGCCGGCGCGCCAGCCGGCGCACCGCCGCTTCGTCGAGGTCGCCCTTTGGCGTAAACGGGGTGACGAGCGCCGTGCCCACTCCGGTCCAGTTCGTTCGCATGATGCTGATCCCCAGGGCTCAGGGCTTAAGGCTTAGGGCTTAGGCAAAGCGCACTTCCCTAAGTCTTAAGCCGTGAGTCGTGAGCCGTTCGCCTCCCTACAGCGCTTTGGTCCCCAACACGTCTGTCATATCAAACCAGCCGCGCCGGCCTTTCACCCACGCCGCCGCGGTCAGCGCGCCTCGGGCGAACACGGCGCGATCGCGGGCGGTATGCGTCAGCGTAATCGATTCCGAGGGTCCGTCGAAACCGATCGTATGCGTTCCCGGCACGTGGCCGGCCCTGGTGGCTGACACGTCGATCGTTCGGGAATAGCCCGCCTCCTCCATCGACCGCTTCAGCTTCAGTGCAGTACCCGACGGCGCGTCCTTCTTCATCGCGTGATGCGACTCGTGCAACCAGGCACCAAAGTCGGCCTGGCCGGCGAAGAGCGACGCGGCTTTGGCGACAATCGCGTCGAACAGCACGACGCCTGTCGAAAAATTCGGGGCGGCCACGATGCCGATGCCTGCGTTGTCGACAATCGCGCGCAATTCCGCCTCGTGCTGCTGCCAGCCGGTGGTGCCGAGCACAATGTTCAGCCCCCTGGCGGCGAGCGCAGCGACGTTGCCGATCACCGACTCCGGCATCGTGAAGTCGATCGCCACATCCACGTCGTCAGCGGACGCGGCTTCGACCGACGTGGCGCATCCGAACGAGTGCGGATCGACGATGCTCGCGACGACCGCGTCGTACTCGGGCGCCAGACGGGCAATCGTCTGCCCCATCTTCCCGTAGCCGACCAGCAGAAGGCGGGTGCTCATGGCCCGCCTACGACGCCACCGGCGCGCCGAACAGCTCGTCGTGCAGCAGGTTCATCGCGTCAGGCGCGTCGCCGTCACGAATCACGAAGGTAATGTTGCGACGCGATCCAGCCTGTGACACCAGGCGCAGCGGAATATGCTGCAGCGTCGTGACCGCGCGGGCGAACAGCGTCGGGTCTGACCGCAGGTTCTCGCCCACCACGCACACAATCGCCATGTCCGATTCAGTGCTCACCTCGGCGAACGTCCGCAGGTTCCTGATGATGTCTTCGAGCCGACGCGTGTTGTCGACCGTGACCGACACGCTCACTTCCGAGGTGGTGACCACGTCGACGGCGGTCTTGAACCGCTCGAACACCTCGAACAACCGACGCAGGAAGCCGTGCGCCATGAGCATGCGGGTGGAGGTGATGTTGACCACGGTCACGCCGCGCTTGCACGCGAGCGCGGTCAGCGCGCCCGCATCGCGACGGCCCTCCGCCGTAATCATGGTGCCGCGCACTTCAGGACGACGCGAATTGAGGATGCGGACCGGAATGTTCTTGGCGACGGCGGGAAGGATGGTGCTCGGATGCAGGACTTTGGCGCCGAAGTAGGCCAGCTCTGACGCCTCGTTGAACGACAACTCCGGCACCAGACGCGGGTCGGAGACGACGCGCGGGTCGGCCGTGAGCATCCCGTCAACGTCAGTCCAGATCTGGATCTCGTCGACGTCGAGACAGGCACCGAAGATGGCGGCCGAATAATCAGAACCACCGCGACCGAGGGTGGTGGTGACGCCTGCCGCGGTGGCGCCAATGAAACCGCCGAGCACCGGGACCTCGCCGACGGCGGTGTGCGACGCCAGCAGTTTGCGGCACCTTTCGGTGGTCGCTTCGGTGTCTGGCGCCGCTGCGGCGTGCTCCGCGTCTGTCACCAGCACTGTGCGGGCATCGACCCAGGCGGCGCGAACGCCGCGCTGAATGAAAGCCGCCGCAACCATGCGGCTGCTGGCCAGTTCACCAGCGGCGAGAATCGTGTCGGTCGCGGCCGGCGATACCTCGCCAGTGAGCGCCCACTGCCGCACCTGCGCTGACAGCGCGTGAAAGTCGGCCGTCAGTTGCGCCTGCAGTGCCTTCAGCGCGTCGCCCTCGACGAGCGACGCCGCCACGCCCAGATGGCGTGTCAGCAGGTCGGAGAGGAGTTGCGCGGCCTCATCGCCCTGCCGTTCGCCGGCCAGGCGGCCGGTCTCGACGAGCCGGTCGGTCACCTTCGACATGGCCGACACCACCACAACCGGTACCGTGGACGACGGGTGACGCGTAATGTGATCGCGAACAATGTTGATGACGCGGGTCATCGCCTCGGCGTCGGCGACGGACGTGCCGCCGAACTTCATGATGACGTTCACAGCAGCCCCTCGCGATGCATCAGTTCGGCGTTGAGAATCGCCGCGCCCGCGGCGCCGCGGATCGTGTTGTGGCCGAGCGCCACGAACTTGTAGCTGAAGAGCGGGCAGGGACGGAGGCGACCCACCGTCACCGTCATGCCACCATCGCGATTGGCGTCGAGCAGTGGCTGCGGGCGATTGGCCTCGTGCAGGTAGACGATCGGCTGCGGCGGCGCCGACGGCAGGTCCATCTGCTGCGGTCGTCCACGGAACGACTGCCACGCCTCGATCATGGCTTCTGCTGTTGGCGGCTCCGACAGTCCCACGGAAATCGATCCTGTGTGTCCATTCTGCACTGGCACTCGGGTCGTGGTCGCGCTCAGTTTCACCGGGTGGTTCTCGATCTTTCCGTGGCCGAGCGAGCCGAGAATCTTCCGGGTTTCGGTTTCGATCTTCTCTTCTTCACCGCCGCCGATGTGCGGGATGACGTTGCCGAGAATGTCCCACGACGGAACACCGGGATAGCCGGCACCGGAGATGGCCTGCAGCGTCGTGATGATCGTGGATTCGAGGCCGAACTGACGGAGCGGCGCCAGCGCCATTGCCAGAACGACGGTGGCGCAGTTCGGATTGGTGATGATGCGCCCCTTCCATCCCTGTTGAGCGCCCTGCGCATCGAGCAGCGCCAGATGCTCGGCATTCACTTCGGGAATCATCAGCGGCACGGTGTCGACCATGCGGTAGTTGCGGGAGTTGCTGACGACGATGTGGCCGGCCTTGGCGAATTCGGCTTCAATCTCGCCGGCGACCGACGAATCGAGGCCCGAGAACATCAGCTTCGGTGCGCTGCCCGGTGTCGCGGCGTTGACGATCTTCGTCGCAACGTCGTCTGGCAACCGATTCGGCAGACGCCAGGCCGCCGCCTCGCTGAACGCTTTCCCTTCCGAGCGCTGGCTGGCACCGAGCCAGTCGACTTTGAACCAGGGATGGTCCGCGAGCAACGCAATGAACTGCTGACCGACCATGCCGGTCGCACCGAGAATGCCGACGGGAATTGAAGCCATAACCAGATCCGTTCTCTCTCCAAAAAAAAAGCCGACGCGGCATAACCGTGTCGGCTGGATTCACGCTCGATGAATGTGAAAGAAACTAGCGGTCGAGCACAACTCCTCCGACACGGGTGACCCGCTTTCGACCGGTCCACTTTCGCGTGTCGGATGTGAGGAAGGTCATCGAACCGGCTGAGTATAGCATGGAGGGTAGATGCTTCAACCCTTCTTCCATGCCTGGGAGCGCCGCCTCGCGTCGGTGACCACCGACCGTGTCGTCCGCCCCTTCGAATGGGGGCTCGACTGGTTGCCGACCAACGGCGGCTCTCACCGCGCACCCGCTGATGCCATTGGCGCGTGGGTGTCCGACGTGATGGCCGACACCGACGCCCACTACACGCCGCCGCCGACCACCGATTACACGATTGGCGCTGTCTCGGAAGACGGCGAGCAGCTGCTGACATTCCCCTCGTCGTTCGCGACGCCGCATCGCCAGAACAACACCGTGTACGTGCGGGTGTTCTCGCCCAAGCGGGACACCAGGAAGGCGGCCGTGCTGGTGCTGCCGCAGTGGAACTCCGACGCCGGTGGACATATCGGCCTGTCGAAGCTGCTGGCCATGAGCGGCATGACGGCCGGACGCATGAGCCTGCCGTATCACGACCGGCGCATGCCGCCGGAACTGCACCGCGCCGACTACATCGTCTCGGCCAACGTCGCGCGCACGGTGCAGGTGTGCCGGCAGGCGGTGCTCGACGCACGACGCGCCATCGCCTGGTTCGCGGCCCAGGGCTACGAGCGGATTGGCATTCTCGGATCGAGCCTCGGGTCATGCCTGTCGCTGTTGACGACGGCGCACGAGCCGCTGATTCATGCGGCGGCGCTCAATCATGTGTCGCCGTACTTTGCGGATGTCGTCTGGCGAGGCATTTCAACGGCGCATGTGCGCGAGGGGCTCGACGGCCACATCGAGCTCGACCTGCTACGCGAGCTGTGGAAGCCGATTAACCCGTCCGAGTATCTGGAGCGACTGCGGACGCGGAAGATTCTGCTCGTCTACGCGAAGTACGACCTGACGTTCCCGGTCGATCTGTCGCGCGAGCTGGTGCGGCAATTCACGGACGCCGGGGTGCCATTCGACCTCTCGGTGCTGCACTGCGGCCACTACACGAGCGGCAAGGCACCGTTCAAGTTCGTGGACGGATGGGTGCTCGCTCGCTTTTTGAAGAAAACACTGCTCGATCCATGAATCGGGGAATTGGGTGATTGGGGAATTGCCGCATCACCCAATCACGCGACTACCCAATCACCCAATTACCCAATTACCAGACTCACCCACCCTGCTCCCGTTTCAGCAGGCGCGTAAACAGCGAGCGGCGATCGAGCACGCGGGGCGGATCCGGGGGCGGCGGATTCACGGCCAGCAGTTGCTCAATCCGATCCGCGGCACGGGTGAAATCGCGAAAGGCGGTCAGTTGATCGCGCGTGGTGATCGAGATCTCGTTGAGCAGCGGCCGCAGGCGCTCGTGTGGCAGCGGACGATTGATGCACTTGTCGCGAAACTGCAGGCAGCGCCGCTGCTCCGCCGTACTTGTGGCCACCAACTCGCGCAGCACAGCCACGTGCGCGGGCTTCGGTCCTGCCGGCAGTTCCGCCGCGATACGTTCGCACTCCGCGACCGCGCGCCCGACAAAGCCCTGAAAGAACGCGACGTAGTCGCTGACCAGCTGCGGATTCTCGAACGCGGCCCGCTGCTCGTCGATCTGCAGACGATAGCCGGCGAGCATCTCCAGGGTGGCCAGCGCATCACTGCGCCGGTCGTTGAGCTGTTGCACGACGAGGTCTGGCGTCAGCGGTTCGTCCACGGTCACAGGTATCTCAAGAGCCCCTGGAGTGCCTGAAGAATGACGTCGGCCAGGCCACGCACAAGCGGGGTGATCTCGCCCTCACTGAGCGCCGTGGCCACGGTCACCGGGTCGGTGAGGAACAGCCAGATCGTTGCCAGCGCGATGACGATCGCGAAGAGGGCCACTGCCCCGATGACACTCAGACCCACCCGTTCGTAGCGCATGCATCATCTGGTCATTGGGTCATTGGGTGATTGGGTCATTTGAATCACGAGTTCACCCAGCTACCCAATGACCCAATCACCCAATTACCCAATTCAAGGTTCAGAACGTATCGGCCGACAGCAGCGTCGCGTGGCCCAGATCGAGACGGCCCAGGTCGCGACCGATGGAGTCGTAGTCGCCCACCACGAGGGTGGTCAAACGCGACGGGTCGAGATAATCGGTCGTGACGCGGGTCACGTCGGCCGGCGTCACCCGTTCGAGCGTCGGCACGAACTGATCGAAGTAGTCGTCGGGCAGGTCGTACAACGCAATCTGCGTGACAGCGCGGCCGAGCTGCTCGGCGGTCTCGAAGTTGCGCGCATAGCCGCGCGTGAGCGCGGCGACGCCCATCGCGAGTTCGTCGGTGGTGACCGGCCGCGACCCGCGAATGGCCGCGATCTCGTCGAGCGACTCGTGGATGGCCTGCGCGGTGCCGGCGGTCTGCACGCTCACCTGCAGCGAAAACGGTCCGGCCATGCGGCGGAAGTCGAATGAGGTGCGAGCGCCGTAGGTGAGCCCCTTCTCTTCACGCAGATTGAGGTTGATGCGGCTCACGAACTGTCCGCCGAGCACCATGTTCGCGGCCACGAGTGCGTGGTAGTCCGGTGTGCTGCGCGACGCCGCGACCTGGCCGATGCGGAGCTCGGACTGCGGGGCGCCTGGGCGCGGAATGATGTTGAGCCGCGCCGGGTGCGGGAGCGGCACGGTCTTGGGCGTCGCACTCGCGGTCGCCGCCGTCCAGTCGCCGAAGGCGTCTGCGGCGAGCCGCTCCACCTCCTGATGATCGCAGTCACCGGCCACCACCAGCGTCGCATCGCCTGGCCGGATGACCGACTCGTGAAAATCCCGGACGTGGTCGACGGTGAGCGACGACAGCGACGGCTCGTTGCCGAGCGGCGTGTGGCCGTAGGGATGGCTCCCGTACAGCAGCTTCACGAACGCGCGGTCGGCCACGGCGCCTGGCATGTCTCGCAACTGAGTCAGCCGATGCAGCCGCAGCTGGCGCACGCGTTCGAAATCGACCTCGCGCAGCGACGGGCGCGCCACGATGTCGGCGAGCAGCGTCAGCGCCGGGCCGAGGAAACGGTTCAGGCACGTCACCGTCAGCACGGTGCCATCGGCGCCGATGTCGGAGTCGAGCTGGCCGCCGAGTCGCGAGAGCGCTTCGTGGATCTCGATCGCGCTCCGGTCGCCACTCCCCTCGTCCATCATGTCGACGGTGACGGCGGCGAGCCCCTCGCGCCCTGGCGGGTCGTCGGCCGCACCGCGGCGGATGAGCAGCGACAAGGTGACGATCGGAATAGACGCGTGGTTGACGGTCCAGACGCGAACGCCGTTGGGCAGGCCCGACTTGTCGATGCGGGGAAAGTGATAGGGCCGCGCCGGGCCGGGAATCGGCAGACGGCTGCGGTCAGCGCTCATGGCAGCAGTGTGTCAGGACACCCTCGTCGGCTGTGAACCAGGCATCGCCAGAATGGTCTTGCCCTTGGGCACAATACTCAACACCGCGCGCCGCGACGTCGTCAGATACGTGTGGACCGCCGACTGGAGCGATTCGCGCGTCACACGCCGGTAGCGCTCCAGATCCGGCTGGAAGTAGTCGGGATCGTTCACGAACACGTTATAGGCGTTCAGCTGGTCTGACTTGCCGCCGAATCCGCCGATGCTCTGCAGCCGGAAGACAAACTGCGTCTCGGCCTGGGTGCGGCCGCGCTGAATCTCGTCTTCGGTCGGTCCCTCGTCTGCGAGCTTGCCAATCTCTTCGACGATCGCACGCTCGAGTTCGGCCAGTGTATGCCCGGGAGCGGCAGTCGCCGCCACCTGCACGAAACCGGCAATCTCACGCGAATTCTGCGCCGCCGACACGTCGGTCGCCACGCGCTGCTCATAGACCAGGCGGCGGTACAGGCGCGACGTCTTGCCGTTGGCGAGGATATCGCAGGCCAGATCCAGGTCGGCGTCGCCGTGCGCGAACATCGCGGGCGCAATCCAGCCAATGTGCAGCCGCGGCAGTTCGACGCGATCTTCCAGCACAAACCGCGACTCGGCGCCGAGCGGCGGCGTATCCGGGCGCACCGGCATCACCGCAGGTCCCGCCGGCAGATCGTCAAAATACCGACGCGCCAGATCGAGCGCGGCGTCGGAATCGATATCGCCGGCAATCGACAGCGACGCGTTGGCCGGATGGTAGTAGGTCGCGAAGAATTCGCGGACGTCGTCTACGTGGGCAGCGTTCAGATCGGCGATCTCGCCAATCGTCGTCCAGTGATACGGATGGTCGGGCGGAAAGAGCGCCGCCAGCATGGCCATCGGCGCCAAGCCGTACGGACGGTTCTCGTAGTTCTGGCGACGCTCGTTCAGCACCACATCGCGCTGGTTCTTGAACTTGGCGTCGGTGAGGGCCGGCAACAGATAGCCCATGCGATCGGACTCCATCCACAGCGCGAGTTCGAGCGCGTTGGACGGCAGCAGTTCCCAGTAGTTGGTCCGATCGGCGTTGGTCGAACCGTTGAGCGAGGCACCCGCGCCTTGAAGCGGCGGGAAGAACCCCTTGTCGTGATGCTTCGACCCCTCGAACATCAGATGCTCGAACAGATGCGCGAAGCCGGTGTGTCCCGGCGTCTCGTTCTTCGAGCCGACGTGATACCAGAGGTTGACCGCCACGATCGGGCACGAACGGTCTTCGTGCAGGAGCACGTCAAGGCCGTTCGCCAGCGTGTGCTTGCGATACGAAATATTCATCGTGCGGTGGCCATCACCAACGGACGGTCATCGAACCACAGTCAGTGGAATCGTGCTACGGCTGAAGCTGGCAATCGACACCTGCGCCGCCGCTCGCTCGGCCAGCGCAATGAAGGCACGCGACGCGACCGACTCAGGTTCACCAATCATCAGCGGCACCCCGCTATCGCCCCCTTCGCGGATAGGCTGGTAAATCGGCAGCCGACCGAGGAACGGCACCTGCAGTTCTGCGGCCATCGTTTCGCCACCGCCGTGCCCGAAGATATCGGACTCGTGTGCGCAACTGGGGCACGCGAAGTAGGCCATGTTCTCGACGATACCCAGGGTCGGGATGTTGAGTTTCTTGTACATCGCGACGGCCCGACGGCTGTCAGCGAGCGACACTTGCTGCGGTGTGGTCACCACGATCGCGCCGGCCACCGGCACACTCTGGCTCAGGCTGAGGGCCACGTCGCCGGTGCCGGGCGGCATATCGACGATCAAATAGTCGAGCGCCGCCCACTTCACTTCCTTGAAGAACTGCTGCAGCGCGCTGTGCAGCATCGGACCGCGCCAGATAATCGGCGCATCGTCCTGGGTGAGGAAGCCCATGGAGATCACCTGCAGGCCGTATTTTTCGGCCGGCACGATCTTCTGGCCGTCAGTCACGAGCTGCGTCTTCATGCCGAGCATGAGCGGCACGTTCGGGCCGTAGATATCGCCGTCGATGACGCCGACGCGGCTCCCGAGCTTCGCGAGCGCAATCGCCAGGTTCACCGAGACGGTGGTCTTGCCGACGCCACCCTTGCCGGCGCCCACGGCGATGATGTTCTTCACGCCTGGCAGCGGCTGCTTCCCGCTCTCGCCGCCAACCGCTTCGCGCACCCGCGCACTCATGACGACCTCGACGCTTGACACGCCGGGCAGCTGCATGACCGCGGCGCGCGATTGGTCGCGCATCTGCTCTTTCACCGGGCAGGCCGGCGTTGTCAGTTCGACCGTGAACTTGACGTGTCCACCGTCGATGGCCAGATCCTTGATGAAACCGAGGGTAACGATGTCGCGCCCCAGATCGGGGTCGCGGACGACTTTGAGCGCTTCGAGGACCGCGCTCGCTTCAACGGACATGGGTCAAGGATATCGGCATTGGCGCGCTGATAACAAGGACGTCCGGCGCGGCGCCGCGGTTGCCGGCGCTCCTGCGCGACGGCGCAACAACCGTGTGTCCATCAGCACGTTACGGGGCGGGCGCGGCTGAGTCGAAGAGCGGCTTGGTCCGCTCGCGGAGGAGCGTCCACAGCGCGTAGGCACCGAGCGCGGTGCCGTAGGGCAACAGGAAGAGGTCGACCGACCCGATGACGAGCGCGGTCAGCCGCGACCAGTCGCGCCGCCGCCGGAGCTGCCGGCCCACCACCAGATGGGCAAACCCCCAGATGAGCGCCAGAACCGCCAGGGTTGTGAAGGTTGCCGCCGTCATCCTCGCGGCGAACTCGCTCCCGCCGGCGCGCCCATGGGCTTCCACCAGCGTGGCTGCCGCAATGCCCAGCGCCAGGGTCGACGCGCCAATCAGCATCGTCAACACGCCCCAGATCATGAAGAGGGCGCCAAGGAGATCGACGTGGAAGGACATTAGGGGTGCTGGGGTGCTTAGGGTGCTGAGGTGACCATGACCGTCACTTCAACCCGGACAGAGGTGCCTTCGGGCGTACGGGCACGCATACGGAGCCTGGTGCCGTCGGCGACGCCACGGGGCACCACAACCCGCAGTAAATAGGGGATTTCCTCGTTGCCGCTGCCGTCGCACGCCGTGCAGCGCTCGGCCCACGTTTCACCGCGGCCGCCGCAGAGAGAACAGGGCGCCGTCAAGGCGAGATCGAGTGGGAGAATCGCGCCGCGCCAGGCCTGGACGGGAGACACCCACAGCGCCGCTTGCACCGCCTCGTTGGCGCGGGGCGCGCCCTCAGAGGCGAACGCTTCACGTACGCGCTCGACGAACCGGCCCGTCGACGGGAAGTCGATGGCGACTTCATCGTGAAATGGATCGGCCTTCACGCGCATCTCCGGCTAACCATAGAAGTCGGCCTACTGCTTGTCAAGAAACCGAGTCGGCGCTATCGTCTGCCGTACGATGGCAGAAAATCGGGAATGCCCGCTCTGTGGAGGCACGATGCGCCTCAGGCGCACCGAAACCACCAGCAAGATCCCTGGCATGTCCCAGACGACCAAGCGCACCGCTGCCGAGTGGATTTGCCCGGATTGCGACTACTTCGAAGAGGCCGGTGAAATAGAGACCTAGGCGACGCCGGGCCTGCCGCGTGGCGGCAGGGGCGTCTCGCGCGCTATCGCGCGCCGATCGTCAGCAGGACTTCTTTCCGGAGGGAATCCTCGAACTCTTCGAACTTCAGGGCTGATTCGCACTCGTCGCACAGGACTTCGAGTACAGCAGGACGACTTTCTTCCGAGACTTCTACGCGACCGTCTTCCAGATGGACGACGTGCATTTGCAGCGTCTTGACCTGAAAGTTCCGGTCGTTGCCGCAATTTGGGCAGGTCAACGTCACGAACGATCCCCTTTCCACCGGTCTGAAGCTCAGGCCGATGGACCGGCCCGCCGCAGACTCTACAAGGCTTCGATCTTATGTAATGGCTGGGGCTCGGCGCAACCTAAAACCGGCCAGAAATCACTGATGCACATGAATTTCCCCGAGATCTGCCAAGTTTTGCCCGTCCTGTCGGCCGAGGGCTGAATACGCGGGCATTCGCCCGCGGCCGCGGCGTCACTAACTCATCCATGACGCTCATCCTGCCCCGCGTCAACCACGCGAAAGGTGTGCTCGGTCGTCAGTCCCGCCCACGTGAGGCGCTCGCCGCCCGCCACGGCGCGGACAAACAGCTCGCGAAATGACGGCGGCAGCACCTCGCCCAGGCTTCCTCGGGTCGGTCGAAATGCGCCGCGCGCTACCACACCGGCCAGGTAGAGACGATCGCGCGCGCGCGTCAGCGCCACGTAGAGCAGACGCTTGGTCTCCTCACGGTCGCGGGCGACGGCGTCTTCGTCGGCCTCCGACTGATAGTCGGCAATCGCCACAGACGATTCGCCGTTGATGTCCGCCACCACGCGAATCGGCGCACGGCTGTTGCCGGTGCCGCGGTTCATGTTGACGACGAACACCACTGGAAACTCGAGCCCCTTGGATGCGTGAACGGTCATCAGGCTCACCGCATCGTGCGCGTCGATGGCGGCATTCGACTCGTCGCCGACCGCCAGTTCGTCGAGATGATCCGCCACCCGCGCCAGCGTGGCGTAGCCACGGTTCTGGAACCGACGCACGATGGCCGCCAGCTTCTTCAGATTCTCGCGCGCTTGCGCATAACGAGGGCCCTGGGTTTCTGACCGATAGCCTGTGTCGATCAGCAACTCGCGCAGCAGGTCTGCGGGCGCTATGCGGTCCACGCGAGACAGCCACCCCGGAATGTCGGCACGCAACCGCTCCAGCACCGCGCGGTCGTCAGCCGACAGCTCGGACATGAAGGCCGGAACGTCTTCTGACACGAGCACAGCGGGAAGATCCGGTGGGAACCGGGCAATCGCGGTGTCCGACAGGCGCGCGATGCGCGAACGAAGGAACGCCGCGGTACGCAAGGGCGACATCGGGTCCGCGAGGTAGCGGAGGAGCGCCACCGCGTCCTGCACTTCGTCCGCGTCGAAGAACCCGAGCCCCTTGTACACATAGGTGGAGACGCCGCGCCGCTCGAGCGCCTTCTCGAACTCGCGATGCGTGTCTCGGGAACGAAGCAGAATGCCGATGTCGGCCGGCTGCACGAGCCGCGCCAGGCCGGTCGAACGATCGCGCACGGTCGCGCGACCGATGAGACGCGCAATCTCTGCGGCCACGCGGTCGGCAGTGGCGGTCACGCTGTCGCCAGCGATCAGCCCCAGGGGCGGCTGGGCGGCTGTCACCTCGCTCGCTGGGGCAGCCGCAACGAGGACGGACGCCGGGTTCTCAACCGGAAACCGATCGGTTGCCTCGTAGCGGAATGCGTCCTTGCGTTCCGGCTGCTTCTCAACGCCGGCGAACAGATCGTTGATCAGCGACAGAATCTGCGGCACGCTCCTGAAGCTCACCGAAATGGCCTGACGCGTGTCGCGCTCCCCGCGCAACGCGCCGACAAACAGTGCGGCTTCATCGAGCAGCGCCACCTCGGCGTCGCGGAATCCGTAGATCGACTGCTTCCTGTCGCCAACGACGAAGATCGACGAACGCAGCGCATCGTCCGAGGCGCCGAGTCCTTCGCCCCAGCTTTTCACCAGCTGTGCCACCAGTTCCCACTGCGCGCGACTGGTGTCCTGAAACTCGTCGACGAGCACGTGGCGGAACCGCGCCTCGAGACGGAAGCGGCTCTGCGCGAACTCGTCCATGTCCTTGAGCAACTTCACCGCCCGTTCCAGGACACCGGAAAAATCGAGTAACGCCCGTGATTCGAGCGTCTTCGTGTACTGCCCGAGCGTGACGGCGAAGATGCGCCAGACCCCGCGCGACATCACGACATTCAGGTCGCGGCGGAACGCAAGAATCGCTTCCGCCACCGCCGGCGCGAGCGTCGATGCCCCCGTTCGGTGACGCTTCCAGGCGTCGTCTGACGCGCAGTCGTCGGCGTTGAAGATAGTGCCGGTGAAGCGTGGTCCGCGCGGCTTGCCCTCTTGGGTGAGGAAGTAGGCCTTGAGCCGATCGATCAAGTGCCTGAGCGCGGCCTGCTCGTCGCGCGACTCGAACAACGGAACGACCGAGCCGGCGCACAGCTGCCGCAGGTCGTCGGCCATCATCGCGAACTGCGGGTGGTGAAGGGGGCCGTCGGCCAGGAAGGCATTGAGCCCGCCGGATACATGCGTCAGCGCGTCACGCAGACGCTCGGCGCTCTGCCGGCATGCCAACGCCGTGGTCAGGTGGCGCGGGCCGGCCGCCAGAAAGCGGCGCAGTGCGCGCGGTGCCACCAGGCGCCGTTCGAGGAGGGCCGCCAATCCGGTACGCAGGCGCCGTTCGCCCAGTTGCGCGAATACGAGGGCGACCTCGTCGTCGGTCTTGGCCAGACCACGGCAGATACGCAGCGCCTGATCCAGCGACTCGGCGACCAGGCGCGGGGCTTCGGTGGCATCGGCCAGGTCAAAGCCAGGATCGACGTCGGCTTCAAGCGGAAATTCCCTCAGCAGCGCGAGACAGAACGCGTCGATCGTCGAGATCGCGATGTCGCCGAGACGATCCTTCAGGTCGCGCCAGCGTGCGCGATCGAACTCCGACAACCGGCTGGCCTCTCGAAGACGCTCGATGATGCGATCGCGCATCTCCGCCGCGGCTTTACGTGTGAAGGTGATGGCCAGAATGTGGTCGGGATCGACGCCAGCACGCAGCAGGTTCACGTAGCGCTCGACCAGCACGCGCGTCTTCCCTGTGCCGGCCGACGCCTCGAGCACGACGTTACGCGTCGGATCGACGGCGAACGTTCGCGCCGGCTGGTCAGACGTCTCCGACATAGTCCTTCCTGCACACGCTCGTGAAACTACACGTGTCACAGCGGAACACGTCGTCGGGTGACGGCGGGAAATCGCCGCGCTCGATGGCATCGAGTGTGTCTGCAAGGCGTTGTTGCGCCGCGCCGATGACGTCCCCGCGCGCCTCCGCGGAAGCGAACAGCGGCACCACACGCTTCGGCCCCTTGAAGGCGAGATACACCGCTTCGCCCACCTGCCAGTCGCGCCCTCGATAGCCCTTCAGATGCTGCTCGGCACAGACGCTGTAGATCGGCAGCTGCAGCGCGCGGCTCTTGTCTGGAGGCCAGCCAAGCTTGTAGTCGATCAACCGGAAAGTGCCGTCGGCGAGCAGGTCGACGCGATCAACCTTGCCGCGAAGCGAGACCGCGCGGGGGCCCACTGACGTGTCGATCGTAAACGCACCCTTGAGTGAGTGCTCGAGCAGACGCTCGACCACAGGTACTGGGCGTTCTGCTTCCATCCGCAACACCGCCTCACCCAGGCCAGACGCCGCAGACGACCCGAGCAGACGTGTACGCTCGAGTGCGGCTTCGCCTTCGGGCAAGGAACCGAGAGCGCGGTCGACCACGTCCACGAAGAGTTCTCGTGCCGTCTGAATGTTGGCGCTCGTGATCGCCTTGTGCCCGGCGTCCTGCCAGGCGCGAAAGAAATCCTCGAACACCTGATG
>CADEEX010000050.1:13600-16756 GCA_902826465.1 uncultured Acidobacteriota bacterium | reverse complement strand
CGACGTGATGATTCCGGGGCAGGACGGCTTCGCGCTCTGCGGGCTCATCCGTCAGAACGGCCGGACGCCGGTGATCATGCTGACCGCCCGCGACCAGAAGAGCGACAAGCTTCGCGGTCTGGCGCTTGGCGCCGACGACTACGTCACCAAGCCGTTCGACTTCGAGGAACTGCAGGCCCGCATGAAGGCGGTGTTGCGCCGCACCCGGCAGATGATCGTCCGGATCGACCTCGGGCCGACCCAGATCGATTTCGGCGCCTTCAAGGCCACCCGCGGCCGGCGCGACCTGCGCCTGTCGCGGCGCGAGTTCGACCTGTTGTCGTACCTGGCTGAACGGGAAGGATGCGTTGTTCCACGCAGCGAGCTGCTGCGCGAGGTCTGGGGCTTTCCCGAAGAGCCGGCCACACGAGCGGTCGACTACGCCATCCGGCGGCTGCGCCGGAAGATCGAGCTCGATCCTCATCATCCGCAATTCATTCATACCGTGCATGGAGACGGCTATTCGTTAACACTCGATCGGCAGAGCTAGCACGCGGCTCAGGGCTTTGGGCTCAGGGTTCGGGGTTCGCCGACTGATACGACATGTGTGTCGGTGGCGTGACAGCGATGTCGCCACAATTTGCCACGACGGGCCGGGGATGGGTTCGGTAGTCTCCGGCGTACGTGCTCACGTCAGCGGCGCTCGTCCGTCCTCGCGCCGCGCCCAGTTGGAGGAACTCGATGCGGAAGGCTCTCTCAGCAATAGTGTCTTTGGTAGTCATGACGGTGCTGGCCCTCAGCCTGTCGCCTGGAATCAACGCGCAATCGTCCCAAGGCGGCTTGCGCGGTATGGTGAAAGACGGCCAGGGCGTCATTCCCGGTGTTGGCGTCACGTTGATCAACGAGGCGACCACCATTCAGCGAGAGACCGTCACGAACGAGGTGGGCGAGTACTCCTTCCCGGCCGTCGATCCGGCCACCTACACGGTGCGCGTGGCGCTGCCCGGCTTCAAGACCTTCCAGCGTGAAGGCGTCCGCATCAGCACCCAGCAGTTCGTCGGCCTCGACGTCGTCATGGAAATCGGCTCGCTCGAGGAGACGATCACGGTGACTGGCGACGCGCCGATCATCGACACCACCAACGCCTCGACCGGCGGTGTGGTCGACGCGCAGACGCTGTCGTCGATTCCGACTGCGGGTCGCAGCGTGTTCCTCATGGCGGTCCTCGAACCGACGGTCCAGACGAGCGAAAACTCGAAGTGGAACCGCATGCAGGACCAGCAGGGGAACTCGGGCATCTCGATGGGCGGCGGTCCGGTGCGGTCCAACAACTTCCTGGTGGAAGGCTTCCCGGTTACCGACCTCCTGAATCGGGCCTCGACGAACCCGTCGATGGAAGCCGTGGAAGGCATGAAGGTGCAGGTCCACACCTACGACGCCGAGATGGGCCGTACCGGCGGCGGCGTCATGAACATGACCGCGAAATCGGGCACCAACCAGTGGCGCGCCTCGGGCTACACGGTGGTGCGCCCCTCGTCGTGGACGACGCAGTTGCTGATTCCGAACATCCAGAATCAAACGTTCCTGGCCGAGCGCTGGCGCAACGCCGGCGGCGGTGCCGGCGGTCCCATCTGGAAGAACAAGACCTTCTTCTGGTTCGCGGGTGAGGCGTACACCAACGACCAGCCGCAACAGAACTCCTTCCTGGTGCCAACGCAGGCGGAACTGCGAGGCGACTTCTCCCAGACGACGCGCAACGGCGCGCTGCAGGTGATCAAAGATCCGCTCACCGGAATTCCGTTCCCCGGCAACGTCATCCCGCAGGATCGGCTGAATCCTGTCGGCTCCAGAATCGCCGGCTACATGCCGCCCGCCGACACGCAGGTCGACAACGGCTCGCCGAACTTCAGCCGCACCGACCTGCTGCCGAACAAGGCCAACCAGTTCACGACCAAAATCGACCACCACTTCACCAACCGTGTCGCGCTGAACGGATTCGTCCTGCGCCAGGTGTCGCAGGAAAACAGCGCCAACTACAACCCGGTGAACAAGTTCGTTGGCTCGCAGTACCGGCTCGATCGCAGCATCAACACGTTCGTGCTCAACAACACCTACGTGTTGAACGACACCACGGTGATGACTCTGCGCTACGGCTACAACCGCTTCGGCGACAACTACAACCTGCCGGAGGAATTCGACGCCGCGGCGCTCTTCAACAACCCGACGTTGACCAACCAGATGACGGACACCAACCGCTTCCCGACGACGACGGTTGATGGCTATCGCGGCACCGGCTGGACGGCCCGGCAGAGGAACTCGTACTACCAGTACGGCGCCAACGGCACGCTGAGCAAACTGGTGGGCTCGCACAACTACAAGTTCGGCGGCGACTACCGCGTCATTGGGGCGAAGTCGCTCAGCTTCGGCACCAGCACTGGGACCTACGCCTTCACCGGCCGCTTCTCGGGGAACTCGCTGGCCGACCTGCTGCTCGGGTATCCCGCCACCGGCAACATTCCGGTGTCTGCCGAACTCGACGGCTTCGTGAACTACTACGCCGGCTTCATGCAGGACGACTGGCGCATCAACGATCGCCTGACGCTGAACTACGGTCTGCGTGTCGAGAGCGAAACCGGCCTCGCCGAACGCAACAACCAGTTCACGGTCGACTTCGACAAGGACGCCATCAGCCCACTGAACGACCGCATGAACCTGATCGACCCGGTCACGGGCCTCCGCCGGACGATCACCGGTGGCCTCGTGTTCGCCGGCCAGAACGGCGCGCCCACCCAGCAGGGCAACCAGCCACTCGCCAAGTTCGCACCGCGCGTCGGCGGCGTGTTCAGCCTGACCGAGAAGACGGTGCTTCGCGGTGGATGGGGCCTCTACTACGCACCCTGGAACTACTCGTCGGCTGGCACGATCAACTGGGGCCAGTACGGCTACAACGCAACGACGGACGTGCCGCAGAGCACCGGCGCCGTGCCGACCGTATCGATGAGCAACCCGTTCCCGGCTGGCCTGATTCAGCCGAGTGGCGCCTCGCTCGGGCTGCTGACACAGACCGGTAGCGCGGTGCAGTTCGTCGATCCCGACAAGGGCGCCCCACGCGTGCAGCAGTGGTCGGTGGACCTGCAGCGCGAACTGCCCGGCCAGATGAGCCTGACCCTGAACTAC
>CADEEX010000050.1:0-13590 GCA_902826465.1 uncultured Acidobacteriota bacterium | reverse complement strand
GCTTGGGTGGGGCGGCACGCAGAACACGCTGATCAACATCAACCAGCTCGATCCGAAGTATCAGTCGTACCCCGTGGGCTACACCACCGAGCAGGTGCCGAATCCGTTCTTCGGCGTGGCTGGCGCTGGCCAGTTCGCGACGCAGCAGAACATCGCGCGCGGCCAGCTGCTGCGTCCGTTCCCACAGTTCGGCGACGTCAACATGATGCAGTCGACCGGCGCCAAGTCGTTCTACAACGCGGCCATCGTGCAGGTGCGCCGCCGTTCGACTGGCATCTGGGGCGGTAACTTCAGCTACACGTTCAGCCGTCTGAACGACAACCAGTTCGGGCAGAACAACTACTACTCGACCTCGCCCGGCCTGCAGAACAACTACACCGTGATCCCCGGCTCCGACTACTACAACCCGGATCAGGAGTACGGTCGCAGCCTGCTCGATTCGCCGCACAAGGTGGTGCTCGCGCCCACGTTCAACCTGCCATTCGGTGCAGGCAAGGCCCACTTCACGTCGGGCCTGGCCGGTGCCCTGCTCGGCGGCATCTCGATCACGCCGGTCGTCACGTTCCAGAGCGGCTTCCCGATCGGCGTCAGCCAGAACGTGCCGGGCCAGTCGTTCCTGTTCGGCGGCACGCTTCGGCCCAACCTCGTCGAGGGGCAGGACATCCTCGCGGCGGGCGACATCACCGAACGAATCCGGGCCAACACGACGGACAACCTCTACCTCAACCGGGCCGCCTTCCAGGCGGTGCCGATCAACCGCTTCGGTAACGCGCCGCGCGTGCTGCCTGGCGTCTACTCGCCGTGGCGCAACAACATGGACCTGTCGGTCAGCAAGAATGTCCGCACGGGGGCGTCGACCTCGGCGTCGATTCGTCTCGAGGTCCTCAACGTGTTGAACACGGTGCAGTGGGCGGCGCCAACAAGCGGCGCCTTCGGCATCGCGACGTTCGCCCAGATCACGAATCAGGCGAACAACATGCGCATGATTCAGCTGACCGTCCGCTTCGGGTTCTAAGACAGAGTCGGGTACAGTGCAAGACACGGCGCCGCCCGTATGAGACGGGCGGCGTCGTTGAAAAGATGAAAGCCTTTTTATCTTTCCTCGCCCTGGCCGTTCTCGCGGCCTGCGATCACGGCTCCCTCACCCCTCCCACACAGACCAGCATCGTCATTGGCACGGTCTACGGCGGCCAGACCTGGGATCTGGTCGGGCGGGCGCTGGCCGACGCCTACACGCGCACCGTCCCGAACCTCCGCGCCACGACCGAGGCCACCGAGAATCTCGAGCAGCACGTCGACGGTCTCGAGGCCCGCAAGATTGACCTGGCCATCGAAGACGCTGAAACGGCGTATCTGGCCTACTCCGCCGGGACCGCCCGGCAGCCGCAGCCGCACCGAGCGCTGCGCGCCATCTCGGTGCTCTTCTCGACCGCCGTGCAGGTGGTCGCCCGGCGCGAGACCGGCATTGACGGGGTCGCGCAGTTGAAGGGGCGGCGCGTCTACGTCGGGGCCGAGGGCAGCCCCACGCGACGCGCGGCGCGGCTCATTCTCAGCAGCCACGGCGTCGGCTGGGAGGAGGTACAGCAGGTCGTCGGGCCACCCAGTGCCGCGGCAGCGCTCCGGTCCGGCAGCGCCGATGCCATCTTCGTCTACTCGCCGTTCCGCAATACGCTCGTCGCTGGACTCATCGAAGACGGTGTCGGCTTGCTCGTACCGCTCGAGGCGAGGAACATCGGCCTGATTCAGGAAGGCCATCACTTCCTGAAGTCGACCATCATTCCGCGCGGCACCTATCTCGGCGAACCGCGCGATGTGCTCACCGTCGGCATGGATGTGCTGTTGCTCTGCCGCGACGATTTGCCTGAAGACCTGGTCTACAACCTCTCCAAGGCCCTCTTTGCCTCAGTGCCGCAGCTGACCGCTGCGCATGCCGCGGCGGCCGGTATCAGCCCCGATCGTGGTCCTGCCACCACCATTCCGCTGCATCCCGGCGCGGCGCGCTTCTACCGCGAGCGCGAGATTCTGCGATAGCCCCGCTGTGTGGTTCCTTCAGAAGGGGCGCCGGCCATCCACGGCCCTGCTCTTCGCGACCGGCCTGGCGCTCGCCACCGGCCTGACCTTCTGGTTCGGCCTGCGTGCGTCACTCGAATGGCAGCGCAGCGCCGCCACGGCGGCTGAACGGCGCGGCAATGAGGTGGTGACGCTGCTGGGCGTTGCGCTCGAACGCGCTATGAAAGGGGCGCGGGCCTCGATTCTGCTGCCGCTATCCGAAGAAGTCGTGACGATGGCTCCCTACGATCTGGGCGATCGGTTCGCGCGCGGCTTCGTCCGCTTCCCGTACCTCGAGTCGTTCTTCATCTGGAGTTCGGAACCGGCCAGGGGGACTTCGACGTGGGTGTTCAACCGCGCCGACCGCCCGCCGCCCTGGGACACGGTGCCGGCCGGTGGCGACCCGTTTCCGGTGGTGTTCCGTCGCGACCCGATGCCGCTGGCGGCCATTGGTCGGCTCTCCCTGACACGCGCGCCGAAGGGGTCGCGATTCGCGGTGTTCGAAGAGACCATCAACGGTACGCGGTATCAGGTGGTCGCGCATCTCATGTACGACGGCCTCGGGCCGGACGCGCGCGTGCTCGCCGTTGCCGGATTCCTGGTCAACCTGCCGTGGGTGCAGGAACACTACTTCGGCGATTTCCTCAGGCAGATGCAGGGGATCGTCGGCGACCCGTCGCTGACCATCGAAGTGCTGTCGCCTGATGGGACGCGCGTCGCCGCGGTCGGTCCACCGGCCGCGAGTCCCGCCGATCACGTCAGAACATTTCCGCTGGTGTTCGCCGATCGCACGCTGCTCTCGGAGCTGCTGGTGCGAAACGATCCGCTGTGGAGCGCCCGAGTCGGCGTCGCCAGCGAGGCCAGCCGCGCCGCGGCCAGCCGCAGCGCGACCAGGACGCTGGCACTTCTCGGCATCGGCACCGTGGCCACGCTGATTGGCCTCGGCATTTCGGTGCGGGCCGCCAGACGCTCGGCGGAGCTTGCCGGCGTGCAGGCAGAGTTTGTCTCGTCGGTGAGTCACGAGATGAAAACGCCGCTGTCGCTGATCAAGCTGGCGAGCGACACGCTGGCCAATCGTCGCTATGCCGACCCGAGCACCATTGCCGACTACGGACGCCTGATGGGGGTCGAAGCGCAGCACCTTGCCCGCCTCATCGACAACGTGCTCTGCTACGCGCGCATCACCGCCCCCACAGCACGCTACGACATGGAACCGCTCGAGATCGCCGAACTGGTGCAGGAGTCGGCCGATCGGTTTCGTCCGCAGCTCACGGCACTCGGCATTGACATGCGCTTGAACCTTCCGGTTGATTCACCGACCGTGAATGGCGATCACCTGATGCTGACGCAGGTGTTCGACAACCTGATCGACAACGCCGCCAAGCACGCAGTCTCGGGTAAGAGCCTGAGCGTCACCGTGTCTCACACCGAACGCACGGCCGTGATCGAGTTTGCCGATCAGGGAGAAGGGATTCCGGCAGAGGACGTGGCGCGCGTCTTTGACAAGTTCTATCGCCGCAAGGGGACCAAGCCCCGCGGCGCCGGCCTCGGCCTCGCCATCGTCCGGCGCATTGTCGAAGACCACAGCGGCACCGTACGCATGAACAGCGTGACCGGCCACGGCACGTCCGTGGTGGTCACGCTGCCGTTGCAGCACGGAGGTTAGAGGCTCGGGGCTCGGGCGCTACTTCGCCTTCCACGGGGCGCGAATCAGCAGCTTCGGATCGGCGCCAGGCTTCGGCACGAATTTCTGCGTGCGGCCGTACTGGTTGTCGCCGCCGTACAGGTTGCCGGCGGAGTCGACGCTGAACGTGTGCACTTCAAGGTAGCCGTCTGGCAGATCCGGCGGCACCATCCACGTGTAGAGATGGTTCCCCTTGAAATCGAGCTTGGTGAAACGCAGCGGCCCCAGGTCGGTCACCCACACCGCATCGTCGTTGACGATGATGTCGAGCGGCAGCTGGAAGTCGGGCCACGCCTCGACGAACTCCACCTTCGCTGGATCACTCGTCGTCTTGAAGACGTTGATGCGTCCGCCCGAGCGATCGAGCGCGTAGATGCGGTTGTCCGGTCCCACGGCCACGGCGTGGACGCCGTTGAACTGTCCCGGCCCCTTGCCCAGGCTACCGAACTCGCCGAGATAGTTGATGTTCTTGTCCATGATCATCACGCGATGGTTGTCGAGCCCATCGGCGATGAGAATGCGACCGTCCGGCAGGAACGCCACGTCTTGCGGCTTGGCGAAGTGGGTGCCGTCCTTGCCCGGCACGTTCTTCTCGCCGAGCGTCTTCAGCAGCTTGCTGCCGTCGTTCGAGAAGATGTAGATCTGGCTGAACGTTTCGTTGATCACCCACACCCGATGTTCGGGATCGTAGGGGCTGATGCGGAGGCGATGCGGACCTGGGCCTGACGAGCCTTCGCAGAGATGATCCCACTGCGTCCAGCGCTCCTTCACGTTGCCGTTGGCATCGAGCGTATACAGGCAGTTCTGCCACACGCGACGATCGGCCGCGCTCAGCACGTTGATGCCGATCGAACCGGCGAACCCCTGAAAGGCCGCCGGAATCGGATCGGGTAGTTTCGCTTCGCCGCGTTGGGCGATCAGAATCCGGTTTGGCGACTCGGCGAACACGCCGGAGTTGCCGCCGAAGGCAAAGCCTGGTTTGGCAAACGGCTTGTGCCAGCCGCGAATCACGTTGTACGGGCTCGGCCCGACTGGCCCGGTGATGACCGCCTTGTTTCCTTGCGCCAGCAGCGTCGGCAGGCTCGCGGCGCCCGCCAGCACTCCGGCGATCACCGCCACCGTCAACATCTTGACCGACCGATCCATACGCATCGCTGCCTCCGCTCTTGTCGAGCTCGATTGTGAGCGACGATCTTGCCACGCGACGGCCTCGAAGTAGGCGGTGTTCGGATATCCGGATTGGGATAGATCGGCTATGCTCCCGGCCGATGCGGCCCCTGGCTGTTACCGCACGTCGTGTCGCCTTGTGCGCACTCGTCCTGCTCGAGCTTGCTGTGGGGGCGGCCGCTGGGCAAACCGGCTTCGCGATTCCACCTAGCACCTTCGACAGCGCACGGGGGCCGCGGCGACTGCAGACCGACGATGCCAGACTCGAACGGCTGGTCACGTGGCTGCGCGCCGTCGATCAACACCTGCCTGGCACGGCCGACGCGGCACTCGACGATGTGGGAGGGTGGAACCTTCCCGAGCTTCAGGGGCTGTGGATCGACGTCAACAACCTGGTCCTCGCGATGCGTGGTCAGAGCGGTCGCTTCTTCATCACCAGGGAAGGCACCCCGGAGACCGAGATCATCTACTCGGAGCATCAACTGCAGCTGTTGACGTCGTTGGCTTGCGTGGCCGGCGGCTACCTTGAAGCGTCGAACGTGTCGCCGGTCGGCCTCGCCGTTCAGAGGGCCTGCCTTGAAGGGCGACGATCGGATCGCTCGTTACTTGCCGCCGACTACGTGCACGCCGAACGCTTCACCCAACCGGTCCTCCGTGAGTTCGGACAGCGATTCGGCGCGATCATCGACCGGAAGCCCGGCTTGCCAGAAATCGAGCAACGCTTCCGGATGGCGCGTCTCGAGCACGGACACGACAACGCCCTGCTCACACGTGGAGCGCTGCTCCACTCCGACATTGTCATGCTCAAGCCGGACGCGGTCAGGATGCCGTGGATGACCTCGCTCCCGATTGGGCCGCGACGCGTGCGCCTCGAATCGCAGGACGGTCGAGGATCGGGCGTCGCCACCGACGTGTCGGGCGTCCACTGGCAGATGGCCGAATTGCTCCTGGACTACGTCACACCCGGCGGCGCCACCAAGCCCGCGCCGGAAGCGGACCCTGGCGTGGCGTTGTGGTACCGCGCGACGACCATGTGGATGCAGGCACGAGAAAGTTACGACCCACAGCATCTCGACCGCGCGCTCGACCTGTTTCCGGCCGATGCCGAGATCCGGTTCCTGGCCGGCTGTCAGTACGAGGCGTTCGCCACGCCGTCTGTTCAGGAAGGCATTCGTCGCCTCACCGGTCCGCGCGATCGGCTGTACACGCTGGCACCACGTACGTCGGAGTCTGAATGGAGGCGCGCGGCGTCGTCGTTCAGAACCGCGCTGAAGAACGCCCCCGATCACGCGCAGGCGGCACTCCATCTCGGCCGCGTGCTCGAACTGCTCGGCGAGTACGACGAGGCGGCCCGGGTGCTCCGGCCGGTGCAGCCAGCACTCGTGTTGTCGACGGCCCTTGGCTACTACGGCGCGCTGTTCCTTGGCGAGGCCGATGAACAACGGCGGGAGTTCGGCCTTGCGCGCGAATCGTTCGAACGCGCCCGATCGCTCTTTCCACGCGCGCAGAAACCGCTGCTGGCCTTGTCTCAACTTGGCTGGAGGCGCGATGTCCATGCTGACGCACAGACACCGATGGCGGAGCTCTTCGGCCGCCAGGCGAACTCTGCTGGCGAAGACCCGTGGGAAACCTATATGACGGCTCACACCACAGACGCGGAGACGATCGTCTCCCGCGCCTGGCAGATGATGCGTTCGGAGTTTGAATGAGCATCTGTGCGTGCGCCTGTCGCCACCTGGCGATCGCTGGGGCCGTCGTGCTGCTGATGACGACCGAGACCACGGCGCAGGCGCCGACATTCCGTACGCGCGTCGAAAGCGTCAGGCTCGATCTGCTGGTGACCGACGCAGACCGGCCGATCACCGGACTCACCGCCGGCGACTTCGACATCGAAGACAGCGGCGTGCGGCAGACGGTCGATTACGTCAGCGTCGACACCATCCCAATCAATCTCGTGCTGACGCTCGACATGAGCGAGAGCGTGGCGGGCACCGCGCTCGAACAGTTGCGACAGGCGAGCAAGAACGTGCTTGGTGGGCTCAGGAGCGGCGATCAGGCCGCGCTCCTGACCTTCGGCGACGCGCTGGAGTTACGCAGCCCGTTGACGGGCAACCTGACGCAGGTGCGCGAAGCGCTCGACCGGGGTGCGGGCACCGGGCGCACGTCGCTGGCAGACGCCAGCTACGGCACGATGTGGGTGGCAGATGGCGATCCCGGCCGCACGCTCGCCATCGTGTTCAGCGACGGTGTCGACACATCGAGCTGGCTGGCGAACGACCGTGTGTTCGAGAGCGCGAAGCGCAGCGACCTGGTGATCTACGGCGTCTCCACCGGGACGACCGATCTGGAATTCCTGGAGAAGCTGTGTGACGCCACGGGAGGGCGCGTCTTCGCGCTCGAATCGACGCGCCGGCTAGGCGAAACCTTCGCGGCCATCCTCGAAGAGTTCCGCCACCGCTACGTCGTCAGCTACACGCCAACAGGCGTCGGCAAGCCCGGATGGCACAAGGTGGAGGTGCGGGTGAAGTCGCGCCGCGCCAAGGTCAGCGGCAAACCCGGCTATCTCGCAGGACCGAGCTAACCCGAGCCCCGAGCCCCGAAAAGAGTTCTACTCCTTCTTGACCACCGCCTCGACCTGCACCTCTTCCTGGGTGTCGGTCTTCATCGTGATCCAGATCGTCTCGCCTTCCTTGAGCGGACGCTTGAGCCCCGACAGCACCATGTGCACGCCCTTGGGGTCCATGTAGGTCGTCTCGTACTGGAGCACGGCCACTTCCTCGAGCGCCTGGGTCCCCTTCTTGGCGTCGCGCAGCTCCACCTTGCCGGCGACATCAGAAGTCGCCGAGAGCAGGTAGATCGCGTACATCCCCGGGTTGCTGACGGCCGCAAAAGCCTCGGTGCTCGTCGCGCCGTCGGCTGGAAGCTTCACCCAGCCGTTCGCCGCCGTCACCGGCTTGTCCTGGGCACTCGCCATCACTGGAACGGCCACACACAACACGGCCATCAGCACACATCCCGCAAGTCGTTTCAGCATTGTCGTCATCAGCCTCAGGGGTGAATTTACTCCGAAGATCGTTGAACCGGAAATGCGCGCATGAACGTGGCCGATTTCGTTCGGCAGCGCGGCGCATTTCGCCGGCAGCGGCACGAAAATCACGTGCAGTCGCAGGTGCAACTCGAGCCTCACCCGCAAGACCAATCATTGCAACAGTTTACATGTGCCTCTTCCAACAGGTTCTTGCGACAGTTCAGGCTCAAAACGGAACTGTGCAGCACGCCAACGGTACGGTGCACGTTCCAAACGCCCTAGCGGCTTCGCGCGGCGAGGGACGACAGCGGCTCTGGCGACTCGATTCCGAGGAAGCGGCGGATCCGTCCGACCAGCGTCTGGCGCGACTCCGCGGCGATCGACACCACCCCTGCCGCGCGCCGTTCGTCGAGTTCGGCGCGCCGCACCGCCACCGCGGTGCCAATGGCCTCGACGGCCGCGGGATTGGCGAGCACGAACTGCTTGAACGGCGCCAGGGCGATCTCGACCAGGTCGGTGTCAATGCGCGCGCGTACGGTCGCATTTCGCGGAGCCCCCGTCAGCAGCGACATCTCGCCGAAGAAGCCACCAGGCCCGATGCGTGCGATCTCACGATCGTCAGCCCCCAGCGTGACCACCACCTCGCCCCGCGCCACCACGAACATCGAGGAGCTTGCGTCTCCTTGCTTGACGATCACCTCGCCTTCGGCGAACAGACCACACGTGGCCGCAGCCGCAAGCTCGGTGTGCTCGGCGTCTGACAAGGCGTTGAACACGACGGCGGACCGGAGCGCAGACGCGCTCACTGCATCGAGTCCGGCGGACGCCCCCACTTCCTGCCGCGACATCTCGACCTGTATCGGGTACGGGATTTCGATGCGCGCCCGCCTGAGTGCGTAGTAGATGGCGGTGCGCATGCGATCGCGAATACGCTCGTCGGCCTCGAACTCGGTGGTCCACACCCACACCTGGTATGTCAGCGCCGACGCGGCAAAGTCGAGCAGCAGGATCTCCGGCTCGCGCAGCGACGGAATCTCCGGGTCGCGTTTCAGTGCCCGGACAATCTCGCGCTTCACGACATTCGGCGGCGTGTCGTAGCTCACACCCACCTCGATACCCACACGCGTCGCTGGTGTCGGCTCCGAGTAGTTGATGATGATGTCGTCGGCGAGTTTGCGGTTCGGCACAATGACGAAGTCGCCGCTTCGCGTTTGCACCTTGGTCGCGCGCCAGGTCACCTCGCTGACGCGGCCGTCGATGTCAGCAATCCGCACCCAATGGCCGACTCGGAACGGCTTCTCGATCTGAATCGCCAATCCGGAAAAAAGGTTGCCCAGTGTGTCCTGCAGCGCCAGGCCCAGCACCACCGCGCCGGCGGCCGACGCCGCGAAGATCCGATCCTGCAAAACCAGCGTCGCCGCCAGTCCGAATAGCCCGATCACGATCGCGTCCTGGACGATAGTCGGGAAGCGGTCGGGTAACCGATCAGCACGCCACGGATTGATGACCAAGGCCACCACGGCATTGAGCACGCCGAACACCAGCAGCAGCGGCTGCGCGGCCGTGAGCGGTTCCTGAAGCGCCGGCGCCACGGCCAGGTAGCGGATTGCGGTGGCCAGCCCCGCGGCCGTCCCGAAGGCCACCGCCGACGCCATCAGCCGGCTGCGGAGGTGTCTGTTGATCGTGGCCGCGCGCACGCCGAGCGTCAGCACGAGCAGCGTCAGCGGAATCATCATCGGCCCCTCACCTCTTCCGGCACAGCACGACCGATGTCACACCCATCAGGTTGACCGGTTCCACGGACAGCACCGTCAGCGGCAGCGGCTTCACGAGCGCCGACAGATCGAGATCCCAGCTGACGCCGGAGATCCGCGTCGCGACGCGACCGATGAGGGTATCGAGGGTGTTCACCCGCGTCGCGGCGGTACGAAAGTGATTCAGGAACACGATGCGTCCGCCACGCCGACACACGCGCGCCACCTCTGCGGCCACCGTGGCAGCGTCCGGCACGGTATTGATGAAATAGGGCGCATACACCGCGTCGAACTGCCCGTCCTTGAACGCGAGTCGCGAACCATCCATGCGGCACAGGCGCACCTGCGTCACTCGCCGCGACGACAAGCGTGCACGCGCGCGGCCGAGCATCTCGGCCGAGAGATCAATGGCCGTCACGTCACAATCCTGCGGATACTGCAGCGCGCTCAGGCCGGTGCCGACGCCCACTTCGAGCACACGCTCGCCCGATCGAGGTGCCAGCCGCGCCATCGCGCGGTCCCGTCCTGGCTGAAGTCCGAGCCAGTAGATGGCGTCGTACCAATACGCGAATCGGTCGTAGAGCGCCGCCGGTCGCCGCGCAGGCGCGAGCGCAGGCAGGGTGACGCTCGCCGAAGAAGACGACGTGTCGTGGGCGCTCACAGGAGTGGTCCGACTCGACGCCACTGTATCCACCGCGCGTAACAGCCGGTTGACGAACGGGAAAACTCCCACGGCGACGCAGCACATGACGGGATTCCGTCATCCGAATGTTGCGGGGCGTCGCTACTCTGCGGTGCGGGAGGAGCCCATGACATTTCTCGACGCGCTCGCCGAACAACGATGGGACGACCATCGCTTCTATCACCACAGTCGCATCAATCAGTCGCTGCATCTCATCAGCGCTGTCGCGTTCGTCGTCTCCTATTCGCTGCTGCTGACCAGACCGGCGATTGCCGTGCTCATCGCCTGGCTTCTCGCCATGCCGTCGCGCCAGCTCGGGCACTTCTTCTTCGAACCCAAAGGCTACGACCACGACAACCACGCCACACACGAGCACAAGGAGGCCGTCAAGGTCGGCTACAACCTGCAGCGCAAAGTCGTCCTGATGACGGTGTGGCTGGTCTCGCCCGCCCTGTTGTGGCTCTCGCCTGACGCGTGGGGACTGCTCCCGCTGGCGACGAACACGTGGGCGGTGCTCGACAACGTCTCGCTCGTGTGGCTCGTCGTCGGCGCCGGTGCGGTGGTCGCACGCACTGTGCAGCTGTTCTTCATCCGCGACGTGCAGACGGGACTCGTCTGGGCGACCAAGATCATCACCGACCCGTTCCACGATATTGCGCTGTACCACAAAGCGCCGTTGCACGTCTGGCGCGGTGAGTACTACGACCCGATTGTCTCCGAGCGAGCGGCGTAGTGAGCCCTCGTCCGCCTCTGCAGCCACGCCGTCGCGATCTCTTTCAGCACCTGCCGCTTGATGGCGCGGTTGGTCATGCCGGCGCTGGTCGTCCACCAGCCGTCCTGCTGCATCGCCTTCGCGGCCATCACCAGCCGTTGCGCCACGTCGCTGAACTCGGCCGCGGTGAAGTTGTGGCTGAAGATCAGACGACCTGTGCCGACCCAGCTGAGTCGCACTCCTTCAGCGCGCAGGTAGAACTGCAGCATCCAGTTGTAGCGCGACGGCACCGTATAGCAGATCGTCCAGATCGACCCGAGGTTGGCGACGCGCAATGGCAGCCCCTCCGACGCACAGAGCCGATTGACCTCCGCGGCGCGCTCGTTCCACACGTGGTCGGCGTCTGCGTACGAGGCCGTGATCGCCGGAGTGTCGATGCGGCTGAGAAACTCGTGCATCGAGGCCATCACGTAGGGATGGCCGTTGAAGGTGCCGCGGGCAAAGCAGATCTCGGACGGCCGATCCTCACGGTAACGCTTCATCAAGGCATGCGTGCCACACAGTACGCCAATCGGCAGTCCGCCACCCACGGTCTTGCCATACGTCACAAGGTCTGCCCGCACGCCGAAGTACTCCTGCGTGCCACCGCGCGCGATTCGGAATCCGAGGAACACGTCGTCCACAATGAGCACAATGCCTCGCTCGTCGCAGACCTGGCGCAACTGACGCAGCCACTCGGCATAGGCGGCGCGATCGACGCCGGCGCGCCGATCGCTGGCGATCAGGGTGCTATCCCCTGGCGCCGCGCGGTTCGGGTGCAGCACCTGGAGCGCATTCACCAGCACGCACGCAATGTCGGTGCGGTGCCGGAGCACCCGAAGCGATCGCGGATCGACGTCGCGCAGCGTATAGGTGTCGTGCGGCACCCGCGGATTGCCCAGCCCAGGCTGCACATCGTCCCACCAGCCGTGATACGAGCCGGCGAAGCGGACAAGGTGCGAGCGCCCCGTGTGAAACCTGGCCAGACGCACCGCCTGCATCACGGCTTCCGTGCCCGACATATGGAACGACACTTCGTCGAGCCCGGAGATGGCGCGGAGCCGGTTGACATTCTCGAGGACCAGCGGGTGATGCGCACCGAGTACCGGGCCCAGGTCACGAGCCCGATTCACGCCAGCGTCAATGCACGCCTTGTAGAAGTCGTAGCCGAACACATTCATGCCGTACGAGCCGGTCAGGTCGTAGGCATCGTTGCCGTCGAGGTCGGTGACCCAGACACCGTGCGACGCCTCGAGCATCGCGCCGCCAGGCAGACGCGCGCCAACATACCGTCGATACTGAAAGGGCACCGCATACGCGTTCGTGAATCGAAGGTCGGACAGCCCTTCTTCGAGCTGTTTCGCGGCCGCGACGGATCGAACGCGGCGACCAGCGTTCGCGACCAGCCGCGCAAACCCTGTCTTGCGGGCGGCGACGACCGCATCGGGCGCACCATCGGATCGAAACACCTGTTCATCGTCGTAGCTGTAGTACGGCACCAGCCTGGCGATACGATGCGCGATTCGAGGATGCCCCTGCAGGGAAGGCGCTTTGGCCAGCGACAGCTCGACGCGGCGCCACGCCAGGAAGACGGCGATGACGAGCAGGGGGACCGCAGCGACGAGCAGCAGCGATGTCGTCATTCGCCGGGAGCCGGTCGATGAGCACGTCGACCCTCCTCCAGCGCATCTCCACTCACGGCGGCTTCAACTTCATCGTCACGAACCGTCTGCCTCGCCGCGCGGCCACACGCTTCATGGCCTGGTTCAGCCGCATCGAACAACCGGTTGTCCGCGATCTGTCGATCTGGATCTGGCAGTTGTTCGGCGGGTCGCTGAACCTTGACGAAGCGAAGAAGTCGGCCTTCACGAGCGTCCACGACTGTTTCGTCCGCGAACTGCGTCCAGGAGTACGACCCATCGACCGATCGCCTGAAACGGTGATCAGCCCGTGCGATGCGATTGTTGGCGAGTGCGGTGTCGTCCGCGACGGGCAACTGGTACAGGCGAAAGGGATCACCTATGGTCTTGCCGACTTGCTGACCGACCGCGCCCTCGCCGACTCGTGCCGAAACGGGGTGTTCGCCACCTTGCGACTCACCTCGACGATGTATCACCGGTTTCATGCGCCGTACGACTGCCGGATCGACGAGGTGATCTATCTGCCGGGCGATACCTGGAACGTCAATCCGCCAACGCTCGCCCGCAAGGCCGGCGTGTTCTGCCTGAACGAGCGGGCCATCATCGTGACCCGGCTTGTCGGTATGCCGGCGTCGGTGCTCCTCGTGCCTGTGGCGGCGATCCTCGTGGCCGGAATTCACCTCGAGTTCTGCGACATGACATTCAATCTCGAGTCGATCGGACCACGACGTCTCGGCTGCCGGGCGCGGGCGGTGAAAGGGGAGGAGCTTGGTCACTTTCGTCACGGCTCCACAATCGTCGTCTTGGGAACGCCAGGACTGATTTTGGCGGCAGG